>CAYUYI010000427.1:0-2559 GCA_964448995.1 uncultured Propionivibrio sp.
ATTACCGGTTCAACCAACACCAGCGCGACCACGATTCATGATCACGAGAAACTGGTCACGGACAAGGATCTCTACAAAGGGAGGAGCTGGAAGAGCTGCAACTGGTGGACGCTGTGCATGAATGCGACCTACTACCAGGAATTCACGGTCGAAACCAAGACGAAGGAGATCGATACCCGCAGCGTCTATGCCAGCAATCCGATCAAGATCACCTACATTGGCTACGATCAGGGTGATGTGTCGATCAACTCCGTTGGCAATGTGATGCTGGCCGGGTCGATCGATAACCGCACCGGCAATACGGCGATTACCTCGTCGCAGGGTTCGATCACGCAAACTACGGAAACGGCGCAGGTCAGCGGTTCGACCATCGCGCTCAATGCCAATACGGGAATCGGCTCGGCAACGCAGGTGCTGCGCATCAACGCCAGCGACACCGGCCGCGTCGATGCGGTTTCCGCGAGCGGCGATGTGCACCTGCGTGAGATGGCCGGCGATTTCCGTGTCGGAACCATCGGTGGTGCCAGTGTCGTGAACGTGACGCTCGAATCCGACCGCGACATGATCAGCGCCGGCGCCGGTTCGTACGTACAAGGTCAGCGTGTCGAGTTGCTGTCCGACGACGGCGCCATTGGCGCTGCGGGTGATCCGCTGACGGTACGCACGGCTTATTCCAGCAATACGCTGGATTGGCCGTCCTACGGTCTCAAGGCCACGGCGCGCGACAGCATCAACCTGCGCAACGAAAAAGATGTTGCCAATGCCGCGAAGTACTCCGGCAACCTGCTGCTGATCTCAGCCGAATCGCTGACTGGCGACGTACGCATCGAAACCAGCGGCAGTGTCATCGACAACAATCCGATCGCCAGCACCGACGTGCGCAGCCAGGCCGAACTGGCCGCCCTCTGGGATGACTTGCGTTTGCGTGGCGACAAGGCGGATGACAAGGCCGACGAGGCCGTTGCGTCCTATAAACAGGGCAAGGAGGTCAATTACGCGCTCTACTGGAAGATGCGGAGCAGTCAGTCCGATGGCGGGGTTACGTATAGCGCCGATTATCGCCTGACCACCGCCGAGCGGACGGCACTGGCGACCTCCGGCATGACCGCCGCCGAGATCGATACCTTCGAAGCCAATCGCCGGACGCAATACCAGCAATTGCACGCCGATGTCGGTGGACTCACCACCGGCTACGTTGCGGGTTACACCTATACCGTCTCGACGGCCGAAGATACGCAGATTCGCAGCGGTTCAAAGTGGACCGACGCCCAGTTGCAGCTTTCCGTCGGTGCCGGCCTGCTCAAGAACATCACCGATACGGTGACGACGATCAAGGCACCGAATGCCAAGGGCCGCAACGTCACGCTGATCGCTGGCGAGAACATCGGGTCCTACAACCCGCCGGTGACCATCGATCTCTCCGATCTCGATGCACTGGACACTGCGGCGAAGGCCGCGCTGGCTGCGGCTGAGCGGGGGGACGCCATTGTTTCCGCCGACAACCGCTTTGTAACCATCGTTCAGCCGCGTCCGGTCAACGTTGCGGTCGGAACCGGTGCGCTCAACGCATCGGCCGGCACCGGCTACGTGCTGATCGGCTCCGAGCAGGACCTGCGGATCGATCAGGTGACTGCGGCGACAGACATTCGCATCAAGACCGCCGGTGGACTGATCAATGGGAGTGCCGTACCGGGTGCAACGAACATCAGTGGCGATAACCTGATCCTCGAAGCGGCTGGTGGCGGTATCGGCGGTGAAACGGATGCCGATGGCAATGTCGCCGGCGCGCTGGTGATCGATATCGATGGACAGCTTATCGCCCGCGCCGCCCAGGATGTGTGGATTGAGGCCAAGGGCGATCTCAAGGCCGATACCGCGTATTCGCGCATGGACATGCGGCTTGATGCACAGGGTTCGATCCTTGATGCCCATACGGGCGAACAGGATCCGAACAAGTCATTGGATTCGTCAAAGCATGCGCCGGAGATCAATCTGCGTGCTCGTAACCTCGTGCTGAACTCGGCGACGGGTTCAGTCGGCGAGTATGAAAATGAACTGGATGTGGGTGTCAATCGGGACGGCTTCGTCAGCGTCTCGGTGCCGACACTCGGCAAGGGCGTCTATCTCAATGCGCCGTCCGGCGAGTATTTCAATATCGGCACGATCACTTCGGGAGACGCAGTGACCCTGCGCTCAGCGACCGACATGACGATCGATGGTGCCGTGACCGGGCCAGGACCGTTCACGATGCAAACCCTCGGTGCCATGAAACTGACGCCGACGGCCGACGTGCATGCCACGACGCTTGGCGTGTTCCTGCGTGCCGGTTCGCTGGAAATGCAGGATGCGCAGTTCATGATCGATCACGGTCAGATGCTCGATCCCAAGTACGCTGCGGGTGACGCGGCGCGCATGCGCGTCGATGCCGGAACCATCGACATCCAGACGACGGGAGACGCCCTGATTACCGGCATCGAAACGGGTAACGGAACGGTCAGCGCCATCCGCGTGGCGAGTACGGCCGGGCGCATCCTCGACAATGGAGATACGCGTCTCGAC
>CAYUYI010000428.1:0-2554 GCA_964448995.1 uncultured Propionivibrio sp.
TCCCCGGCAGAACGCTCTTTTCTGGGGGTTCTCGATCAGGTGACCAAGCACGAATTCCGGGTGTTTGCGAAAGTCCGCATCGCGGATGTGTTGAATCCACGCAAGGGTTTGCGGAAACCGGAATGGCAGCGCGCATTCAACAAAATCAGTCGCAAGCATTTCGATTTTGTGCTGTGCAACCCCAACACCTTGTCGGTGCTTTGCGCGATAGAACTGAATGACAAATCCCACGGAGAGAAAGCGCGACAGGCGCGGGATGCGTTTCTGCTGGACGTGTGCGAAGCGGTGGGCTTGCCGCTTATCATGCTGGATGCGAAGCAAAGTTACGCACCGGCGGAAATCAGCGCAAAAATCGCCAACGCCATCGCCAATGCCAGCCGACTGCGCCATCCCACGCACGAGCACTGTTCCGAGCCGATGAATGTCCCTGATAGTTCGATCTCGCCGCTCTGCCCGACCTGCGCGTCACCGATGATCAAACGCGTGGCGAAAGGCGGAGAGAACGCAGGGAAGGAATTCTGGGGGTGTTCGAATTTCCCGAAGTGCCGGGCAATCCAGATGATTTGAGAAGGTCCGTTACGCCTGAACGAGTCTCAAGAACGGCATTCGGTCCTCGCACGAAGTGCTGCGCGCGCGCCGATCAATAGGCACGGTATCGGCAGACTGCTTCGATCGCTTCTCTGATCCGGATTTCCGGAAGCGATATTGCCTTTCCATCAACCTTGAGATCAGGAAATCGAACGCGATAGGGACGGGCGTTGCGTCGCCCCTCTGAAAAAACGACGATTCGATAGTTTCGTTGGCCGCGAACGATCGTCTCTCGGGTTTCACGGTCCGCTGCGCCGACGAATTCGGCGGTGACTGGGAAAACCTTGACGTAGGCGCGATACTTCCAGTCGGCGTGCGCTGTGTCCGAAACGGAAGTGATACGCACCGCTGCAGCTGTGGGTGGGTCTTCCGAGGATGAGCAGGTGCGAGGCACGTTCCGCCGCTCTTCACAAGATTGAGAAAAAGTGATGACGTCGGGGTGGTGTGATCGGATGATATGGTTGCTTTCATCATCGATTTCCAGGAACTCATCACTTGTGAATTGCAGGCGACGACCTTCCGGCGATGAGGCCGTGATGCATAGTCCGCTTTCCCTGCAGGTGTGGATCGCTAGCCGGACGTCTGGCGAAATCCTCAGGATCGTGCGATTTTCCCAGTCGGTGTGAGATGAGACGTTTCCGTCATGATTCACCGGAGCGATTTTATAAACCGTTGCCGGTGGGCAACTCGCACAGCCAGAGAGCGCTAAGAAAACAAGGAAAAAAACGGCAGGGCGCGCGACCCGCTTGTCGCAATATGTGGTGCGGCTGGAAATGTCACTATGCCGCCATGCGGCGTTTTCCTGCGCGGCGCGGGGTGCGGGAAATCGAGTCGTCAATTTAGTGCATCTCGGTAATGGGAGCCGGGGATGAAGCTGCTTCTCTTGTTGGTCGGCAGTGAAATCTCCCGGTGCTGACAAATAGCATCATATCGTTCTTGATCCAACTGTCCATGTGGTGAATGCATGCTTGCTTCTCATATTGGTTTGCCAGTGAAGCCAGCCAGGAAATCGTGCATGCCGTAGACGGTACGAATGGCAAGCAGAAAACACCGGCGGCGAAGATTCTATCCCGACCGCATCATAGCCGAGAGGGGAGATTGACCATTGATGCGTCATCAATCATGATGCGCGTCCCGTTCCAGGAGAAGTTCGCGATGATGATATTCAAAAATGCGCGCCGCTTGGCCGCAGTGTCTTCAGGTATGTTGTGTATCGGTTGTGCCGCCAACCTGCCGCCCTATGTCGACAATGACGCGCCTGGGCCCGTCGAGATCATTGTTTCTCGACCGAATCACACATGGCAGGTGGCAGGCGCTGTATTCAAACTCGAATTGGATGAAAACGGCTGTCTGGTCCGGCGGCGGATGCAGAGCCGTTCGCTGGGCGGGTCGTACAAGCATGTGTTTTACGCGCATCCCGGCGACGTCATTGCAATCGCAATGGCTTCGGATTATGACGTTTCGACGAAACGCCCTTGTCGTGCTGCGTATTTCTTTAAAGTCGATTCGGGGATCAAGCGGTATGAGATGGGTTCGACGGGTTCGTGCTGGGACAAGGGGTTTGCCTACGCCGAGGCCACGGGTTCGGGGCACAGCGCCAAAGTCGAAACGAAAAGCTTCAGCTATCCGATGTCGTCGAGCATCGCCGACCCGGCACCAGCCTCTTGCGTCAGACCCCCCCAAGGATTTGCCGAGTAAGCGCCTGCTCCGGAGGCTTGCCCGGATTCCGTGTTGTATCGACATGCGCGGGAAAACCGGCGACCTGTTGTTTGATCCATTGCCGGAAACGGGTTACGGGCGGGGTATCCTGTTTGTCCATCCGGCACAGGAAGTAGTAGGACATGGGTGATTCGACGTAAGCGCTGAAGGGGCGCACCAGGCGCCCGGCGACGAGATCGTCGTGCGCGAGCGAGTGGCGCACGAGGCCGAGCCCCTGGCCTTTGATAGCGGCTTGCAGGATCAGCGC
>CAYUYI010000429.1:0-2553 GCA_964448995.1 uncultured Propionivibrio sp.
TGCCGGATGTGGCGCAATCGGTGGAGACCTCGGTGTTCGATACCACGCAGGTCACCACGTCGGTCAACGCCGATTTCCTCACCGCTCAGGCTGAAACGGTCGTGAATCCGCAATTCGGTATGGAAACCGAGCTGGCAGCCCCGGACTTCGAACTCAATGCGAACGAAGAGGTGGCCACCAAACTCGACCTGGCCAAGGCGTATGAGGAGATGGGAGATCTCGAAGGCGCTCGCGAACTGCTGCAAGAAGTGGTCAAGGAAGGCGATACAGGTCAGCGCGAAAAGGCGCAAGCCCTGTTGGCCAAGATCGGCGCCTGATTCGGGCGCACGGTAGAATACGAGCCGCAGCCCGACCGGGTTGCGGCTTTTTTTTCGGGTTTTCTCCAATGTTGGCTGCATCACTTCATCCCGCCACGCGCCTGCTGATTTGGCTTGCCACGCTGATTGCGGTGCAATGCCTGAGCGGTGTTCCGTTGCTTGTTGCGTTGAGCGCCTCACTGCTGTCCGGAACGGTTGTGATTCGCCGTGGTGGGCGCCTCGTCTGGCGTGCCCGTTGGTTGCTGTGCTCGCTGTTCGTCGTTTTCGCCTGGGGGACCGCCGGGAATGCGCTCTGGGCCTCAGACTGGGCGCCGACCGATGAAGGATTGCGGGATGCCCTAACGCATCTGGGTCGGCTGGTGCTGGTACTGATGGTCGTCGCGGCATTCCTTGAGAAAATGTCGCTGTCCGACTTGCTGGCGGGGACGCATACCGCGCTCTCACCGTTTGCCTATCTGGGATTCGACCCGGATCGGGGGGTGGTGCGTTTGATGCTGGCGTTGCGTTATGCCGAGACCTTGCCGCGACCACGGAATTGGAAAGCCCTCCTAACCATGCCGGACACGACGATGGAGGATGCCGTTGAAGTCCGTCGTCTCGGCTTTGGTTGGCGCGATTTCGCCGTGGCCATGGCGGTTGCGCTTGCACTCTGTCTTTATTGCATGCGTTGACTATGCGAATTGCACTTGGAATCGAATACGACGGCAGTGCGTTTCGTGGCTGGCAGACGCAGCCGGGCGACCGTACCGTGCAGGATGCGCTGGAAGCGGCGCTGGCACGAATCGCTGGTGTGCCAATCAATTTGGTTTGCGCGGGACGTACCGATGCGGGGGTGCACGCAACCGGTCAGGTGGCGCACTTCGATAGTCCTGTCCAACGGCCAATGACCGCCTGGGTACGCGGCGTCAATACCTTTTTGCCGGAGGCTGTCTCCGTCCTTTGGGCGCAGCCGGTGGCGGACGATTTTCATGCGCGGTTTTCGGCATTTGGTCGCCGTTACCGCTACATTCTGCTCAATCGTGCCCAACGTCCCGGCGTGGGCCAGGGGCGGGTCGGTTGGGATCATCACGCGCTCGATGTGGCGAAGATGCAGCAGGCAGCCGAACTGATCCGGGGCGAGCACGATTTCTCGGCTTTTCGAGCAGCTCAATGCCAGGCAAAAACGCCGGTAAAAACGATGCGCGAAGTCTCGATACGGCGTTTGGGCGAGCTGATCGTCTTCGAATTCGAGGCCAGCGCCTTCCTTCACCACATGGTACGGAATTTGGTCGGTAGCCTCGTTTATATTGGCCAGGGACGAAAGCCGGTGGCGTGGATGAGTGAATTGTTGGCGATGAAGGATCGGAAACTTTCGGCGCCGACTTTTTCTGCCGCCGGATTGTATCTTGTCGGGGTGCGTTACGAGACCCGTTGGGGCCTGCCCGAAACCGATGATACGATGCCGCTTGGATTGGAAGGAGTGCTGCGCGGATGACAACCCGGATCAAGATGTGTGGCATCACCCGCCCGCAAGACATGCAGGCGGCCGTCGATGCCGGTGCCGATGCGGTCGGGCTGGTGTTTTATCCCCACAGTCCTCGTTTCGTTTCCACTGAACAAGCGGTGCGACTGGCGCAATGCGTGCCGCCATTTGTGACGATCGTCGGTCTCTTCGTTAACGCCGAGGCGCAGTTAGTCCGGGAAATTTTGGCGACAGTGCCAATTCACCTGCTGCAATTTCATGGTGACGAGGATGACGTTTATTGCCGCCAGTTTGACCGGCCGTTCATCAAGGCGGTTCGAGTGAAGCCTGGCATGGAATTGCACGAGGCGATCGCTTCGTTTCCCTCAGCGCAGGCGATCCTGCTCGATGCCTTCGTTGACGGCTATGGCGGCGGCGGCAAGATCTTTGACTGGACGCTGATTCCCGACCAACCCGGCAAGCCGATCATCCTGTCGGGCGGACTTGATGCGGATAATGTGACTGCAGCCGTGCGGCGCGTACGGCCGGCAGCGGTCGATGTGTCCTCTGGGATCGAGGTCGCCAAGGGAATCAAGGATGCCGCCAAAATGCAGGCTTTTGTCACCGCTGTGCGTGGTGCGGCTATTGAATGACGAGAAAAATCTCTCGAGGTGGGGTACATTTCACCTTTGACGAGCCCTGTTTCAACGAAGATTACGATGCGCAAAACTCCTGGTGGCCTTACCCGTGATTGCTGGCGGCGGTTCTACGCCGACCATGCCTGAAGCGACGACT
>CAYUYI010000430.1:0-2547 GCA_964448995.1 uncultured Propionivibrio sp.
GACCTCAACCTTGGCAAGGTTGCGCTCTACCAACTGAGCTATTCCCGCGTGAAGCGAAGTGCGCATTATATAGACTCGTTTTTTCGTGTCAAGGCACTCGCGCGAATTTTAGCGTTCTCCGCTCTTCTCCTTGAGATGCGGCCAGGCCATGCGTAGGTAATAAATCATCGACCACAATGTCAGAGCAGCAGCAACATACATTAACCAGGTGCCGTGAAATTGCGTATTGAAACTTCCGATCGGCGCGTGATACAGGCATAGCGGAATCGACACCATTTGTGCCGTCGTCTTGACTTTACCGATCATCGAGACGGCAACGCTCTTCCGCGCCCCCATTTCCGCCATCCATTCGCGCAAAGCCGAAATGGTGATTTCTCGCCCAATGATGACGATGGCCAGGATGGCACCGACGCGGTCAAGCCAAACGAGAATGATGAGTGCGGCGGCGACCATCAGTTTGTCGGCCACGGGATCAAGGAAAGCACCAAAAGCCGAGGTTTCATTCCATTTGCGCGCGAGGTAGCCGTCCAGCCAGTCGGTTACCGCCGCGATGACAAAGATGATGGTCGCGGCGAGGTCGCGACCCGTGGCATGGATCCACGGTTCCGGTACGTAGTAGACAGCAACCATTAGCGGAATCAAAACGATCCGTAACCACGTCAAGAAAATCGGTAGATTGAATGGCATTAGTGAAGTGCCCTGTAGATATCTTCGGCAAGATCACGGCTAATGCCTGAGACTGCCGAAAGCTGCTCAATTCCCGCATTCCGGACCCCTTGCAGGCTGCCGAAATGTGCCAATAATGCCTTGCGCCGTTTGGGTCCAATTCCCGCAATATCGTCGAGTTGCGAACCCTTCCGGGTTTTGCTGCGTCGCGCGCGATGTCCGGAAACCGCAAAACGGTGTGCCTCATCGCGGATTTCCTGAATGAGATGAAGCGCCGGATGCTCCGCTGCCAATTGTACCGGTTCGCGCTCATCAGGGAAAATCAGGAACTCCAATCCTGGCTTGCGCGCTTCGCCTTTGGCGACGCCAACCACCGACAGATGGGGCAGGCCGAGTTCGGTCAAGGCCTCTAAGGCCATGGCAAGTTGCCCTTTGCCACCGTCAATCAATATCAATGTCGGTGCGATGCTTTCGCCACTGGCGACTTTCTCGTAACGACGCAGTACGGCTTGCCGGATCGCAGCGTAGTCGTCTCCGGGTTGGATGTCGTTGATGTTGAAACGGCGATATTCCTGGCGTCGCATGCCCTCGCCCTGATAGACGACGCAAGAAGCAACGGTCGATTCCCCCTGTGTGTGGCTGATATCGAAGCATTCGATGCGGATCTCTTTGCCCTCTTCCTGATCCAGCGCCAGAAAATCCAGCAATGCCGTACGTCGCATGTGTTGTCGTGTCGATTCGTTCAGACGGGTGGCGATGGCCAATTGTGCGTTTTTTTCGGCCATCTCGACCCAGGCTTTGTGCATGGCTGAATGCGGCGTCAGCAGTGGCACCTGGCGGTTCGCCAACAGGGAAAGGTTTTCAGTCGTTTCTTCGTCGGAGAACGGTATGTTGAGATAAATCCGTGCCGGGATGGGGTGCGCGGCGTAGTGCTGGAGTAGAAAAGCGGCCAGCACGGTATTGGCCGGATTGTCGCTGACGTGTTCGGGAAACTGCGGTTTGTCACCGAGATGGCGCCCGCCGCGCACCATCGCGAGGTTGACGCACAGCACCCCTCCCCGCTCGACGATTGCAACGATGTCGACATCTTCAGCTTTCGTGCTTTCGACGAACTGCTTGCTCTGTACCTGCCGCAGCGACTGAATCTGGTCGCGATAGATTGCGGCCTGTTCGAACGCAAGTAATGAAGCCGCTTCGTCCATCGATCGGGTCAGTTGGCCGATCACTTCCTGTTGCCTGCCTTGCAGGAATAGAGAAGCCAGACGAACGTCTTGTGCGTAGGCTTCAGCGGAAATCAGATCGACGCACGGCCCCGAACAGCGCTTGATCTGGTAGAGCAGGCACGGCCGCGATCGATTGCTGAACACGGATTCTTCACACGTGCGTAAACGGAACATGCGTTGCAACAGGGTGATGCTTTCGCGCACGGCGGTGGATGAGGGGAATGGCCCGAAGTAGTCGGACTTGCGGTCGGTACTGCCGCGATAGAAGCCAAGCCGTGGGAAACGGTCTCGCGTCAGCACGATGTAAGGATACGATTTGTCGTCTCGAAACAGGATGTTGTAGCGCGGCGAGAGACTCTTGATCAGGTTGTTTTCAAGCAACAACGCTTCAGCTTCCGAAAGCGTTACTGTGGTTTCGACGCTGGCGATCTGTGCCACCATCAAGGCCGTGCGCGGGCTTGGCAGATTTTCCCGAAAATAGGACGACACGCGTTTCCTGAGGTTTTTCGCCTTGCCAACGTAAAGCACCGTGCCTTTAACGTCGATCATGCGATACACGCCCGGTAATTCGGTCAGCGTTGCCAGAAAAGTCTTGGCGTCGAATGCGAGGGGGGGGGGCTGTTCTGCCTTCTCGTCCATAGGGGGCGTGGGCCTGTTA
>CAYUYI010000431.1:0-2534 GCA_964448995.1 uncultured Propionivibrio sp.
AGCAGGAATTTCTGGAATTCGTCGTCGAGCAGTTCATCGCGGCTCTTGAAGCCGGGGATGCGGCCGAAGATTTTTTCGAGAATTTCGCGCAGGGTGAGGCGGCGGTCGACACCCGCGGCGCGGGTGAGTTTTTCGAGGGTGAAGAATTCGGCGGGTTTGTCCAGCAACGTGTTGGCGACGTGGTCGACGGCCTGTTCCCATTGTTCGTTGTCGACGAAGCTTTGCAGGTTGGCATCGGCCTTGACGGTGGCTTCGAAGGATTCGAAGAACATGCGGTCGATCTTCATGCCTTGCGGGCCGACGGGTTGTTCGGCGAGCAGCTTGAGCGCGTCGTCGCCGGCGTGGGTGTATTCGCCGTTGGCGCCGAGGGTGGTGCCGCTGCCGTTTCCTGCGCCTTCGCCGGTGGTGATGGCAGGCAGTTTCAGCACTTCGTCGTAGTCGAATTTTTCCTCGAAGTATTCGCAGTTGGCGAAGAAGTCGAAAAACTTGAAGCGGGTTTTGTCCTGCTTGCCGATCTGCGCTTTCAGTGTTTTGTCGAAAAGCTGTTCGAGGAAGTCGTGCTTGCGCGTGCCGCGCCCTTTGATCTGCACGAAGTCGGACGGCGAGAACACCGGGCGCATCAGGGCGAGATTGAGGATGTCCGGGCAGTCGTAGCCGGTGGTCATCATGCCGACGGTGACGCAGACGCGCGCCTTGCTGGTCTTGTAGGTGTCGAGAAAGCAGGCTGAGCCGAGCAGGTTGTTGTTGGTGAAGTTGATGGTGTATTGCTGGGCGTCGGCAATCTGCGAGGTGACCTGCACGGCGAAATCGGACTGGTATTTGCCCGGCCAGAGGATGTCGGCCTGTTCGTTGAGGATTTGCGTGAGCTTGGCGGCATGGTTCTGGCTGACGGCGAAGACGATGGCCTTGCCGAACTCGTGGCTGACCGGGTCGCGCAGGCCGTTGGCGAGGAAGGTCTGGCAGAACAGGCGGTTGGTGGCGTCCGAGAAGAATTTCTTCTCGAAATCCTTCTGGAAGAAGCTCTCCGCGTCATTTTCAGGCGTGCCGGCAACGGCGTAGCCTTTGTCGGAAAGCAGCTGCGTGGTGATGTCGGTGCGCGCATCGACGACCAGCGGGTTGATGAGGAAGCCTTCATTCACGCCGTCGAGCAGCGAGTAGCGGAAGGTCGGCTGGCCCGACTCGCAGCCGAAAGTGCGGTAGGTGTCGAGCAGCAGGCGGCGCTCGGCTTCACGCGGGTCGCGGGTGCTGGGTTTTCTGTGGTCGAACTTCTTGAGGTAGTCGCGCGGCGTCGCGGTCAGCCCGAGTTTGTAGCCGACGAAGTATTCAAAGACGGCGCGGGCGTTGCCGCCGATGGAACGGTGCGCTTCGTCGGAGATGACCAGGTCGAAATCGGTGGGCGAAAACAGGCGGCGGTATTTGTCGTTGAACAGCAGCGACTGCACGGTGGTGACGACGATTTCGGCCTTGCGCCAGTCGTCGCGCCGCTCTTTGTAGATGACCGAGCTGTAGTCGTTCTTGAGGTAGGCGACGAAGGCCTTGTTGGCCTGATCTTCGAGTTCAAGGCGGTCGACGAGAAAGAGCACACGCCGGGCGTTGCCGGTGCGCAGGAAGAGTTTGATGACGGCCGCGGCGGTGAGCGTCTTGCCGGTGCCGGTGGCCATCTCGAACAGGAAACGGCTGTGCCCTTCGCCGACGGCATCCTGGATCGCCGACACAGCGCGCTTCTGGTAGTCGCGCAGGAAGCGCAGTTTGTTCTTCTGAATGAATTCGTCGCGTTCGGCGAGGGTGTTCCAGCCGGCTTCGGCGGCGTAGCCGGGGCGCTGCGTGAGGGCGATGTAGTCGCGGCCGACCGGCTCGACGATCAGCCGCTGCGGGTTGGGCTGGAAGGCGTGGTAGCCCTTGAGCGAGTCGGGCGTCGGATAGCGGGTGATGAGGTGCGGGTTGCCCTGCTCCAGATCCCAGAAGTAGTGAAGGTTGCCATTGGAGAGGATGACGAAGCGGCATTTCTGCGCCTTGGCGTATTGGCGCGCCTGCTCCTTGCCGACCAGCGGATTCTTGTCTTCGGACTTGGCTTCGAGCACAAGCAGCGGTTTGCTGTTTTCGTCGAGCAGCAGGAAGTCGATGAAGCCGTTGCGGGTCTGCTCGAAGTTTTCGCCGAGTTCGTCGACGGCGTTTTGCGTCAGCTTGACATTGGGTTCGAGCGCGATGTTCGCCGGGCCGGCGTCGTTGGCGAAAAAACGCCAGCCGGCGTCTTCCAGCAATCGGTTGATCTTGATGCGGGCCCGGGCTTCTTTCGCCGCCATGATGGTCAGCCTTCGCGAGTGATGTTTGGTTCTGGGAGAGGCAATGAACCGGGGCAGTTTACCTCAAGCGCATCGCGGGCGGCATGCAATCGGGGTTTTCGCGGCGCCGGTGACCGGGCGCCCATCAATCGTCCAATTTTTGGCAGAAACGCGGAAAGCCGCGTCCTGATTGCCTTTGCGGCCGGTGCCGGGCGGAAAGGCAATGACCATGCGCCTTTCCGAAGGGGGGCG
>CAYUYI010000432.1:0-2504 GCA_964448995.1 uncultured Propionivibrio sp.
CGTCGCTTTGTCGGCGAGAGTTCCGGGCATGACTGGTACCACATCCAGCGCGTCTGGAAACTCACCCAACAGATCGCCGCCCGGGAGGGGGCCAATTTGGAAATCGCCGAACTCGGCGCGCTGGTCCACGACATCGCCGACTGGAAATTCTGCGCCGGGGATGAAACCGTCGGCCCGCGAGAAGCCCGGCGACTGCTCAGCGACGAAGGGGTTCCCGGCAACGTGATCGAGGCGGTTGCCGATATTGTCGCCACGATTTCGTTCAAGGGCGCCGGCGTCACGACCGCGATGAAGACGCTCGAAGGTCAGTGCGTCCAGGATGCCGACCGTCTCGACGCGATGGGTGCCATCGGCATCGCTCGCTGCTTCGCCTATGGCGGCCACGCCGGACGCGCCATGTACGACCCCGATGTTCATCCGACCATGCATGCCACCGCCGAAGCCTACAAATCAGCCAAGGGAACCAGTCTCAACCATTTTCATGAAAAACTGTTTCTTCTCAAAGACCGCATGAACACGGCAAGCGGACGGGCGATGGCAGAAGAACGGCACCGTTACATGATGGAATTCGTCGATCGATTTCTTCACGAATGGAACGTGTAGCAGGGTTGAATTTAGTGGCTGAGCGAAGGAAGGAAACCGCTCACGTCGAAACTGAATCTCAGCACATGCTGTTCGATTTCGTGGCGGATGGCCCGGTAGGCATCGATCGCCGTCTGGTTCTTCTTCCGCATTGAATCCTTGCGGATACCGCCCAGCATCCGTCGGATTTTTTCGTGATCGGCAAGATGCCGTTGCCTGATTTCTCCCGGAATCAGATAACGATCCAGCAAGGCCTCTTCGTACCGGAAGAAGTTCTCGATGGCATCCAGGAGAACGTGAAATCGACTGACAAAGACATCACTGGCGATCGAATGCAGCGGACTGAGATCCAGCAGATCGACGGTCTGGACCAGTTCGCTGCACTGCACATCAAAAAAAGGAAGGCCGGTTTTCACGGCCACGCTGGGCTGTTCCTGCATTTTCATCATGTTTTCTCCAAGTCGTGTGACATCGGGAAAACATTCTCACGCCCAACTATTTAGGGAAGATGACAACGCAACGAATCACGCTGAACGCCCCGCCAGCCTCAACCCGCTTGATCTTCGGTGTCCCGGCCAAGACGCTTGAACATCGCCTTGTCCTGTTCAATGCTCGCCCCCAGGGTCGTCAGATAGTCGCCGACCAGCGCCGCGCTGACACCGGCACAGAGCGCCTTCTCCTGGATCTGGGAAATGAGGTTACGGCCGCCGGCAAAACGCAAATGCGCCGTCGGATTGATGAAGCGGAACAGCGCAATGCTGACCAGAACATCTTCGTCGGACAACGGTTTGCTGCCGTACAGCGGCGTCCCTTCGATCGGGTTGAGGATATTGATCGGAATGGAATCGACACCGAGTTCACGCAAAGCAAACGCCATCTCGATCCGCTGCGCCAGCGTTTCACCCATCCCGAAAATTCCGCCGCTGCAAACCTTCATCCCGATGGACTGTGCATCACGGATCGTACGCAACTTGTCCTCAAAGGTATGTGTGGAGCACAGGCTGGGAAAGTGCGAGGCCGCCGTTTCGATATTGCAATGGTAGCGTTCCACGCCGGCATCCTTGAGCTTCTGCAGTTCCGGCTTGCGCAGCAATCCCATCGAGGCACACAACCGGATCGTGCTCTTCTTGCCGATCGCCGTGTAGATGTTGCAGGCTTGCTGGACCTGCTTGGGTTTCAGCGCCCGTCCGCTGGTGACCAGGGAAAAACGGCCCACCCCCTGGCGACTGTTCGCCAGTGCCATTTCCACGCCTTCTTCCTCGCTCACCAGTGGATATTCCTCAACGCCCGTCTTGAAACGTCGGGATTGCGAACACCACTTGCAGTCCTCCGAACAGCGGCCGGACTGGGCGTTCATGATGGAGCACAGGTCGATGGTCCGCCCCATGAAATGCGCGCGAATCTGGTCGGCCGCCGCATACAGGGCCTCCTTATCCACGGCAGCTGACAAGGCCAGGGCTTCGTCTTGCGTAATCTGGCCACCGGCCAGCACGCGATCTTTCAGAACATCAATTTGCGCATTATTCATGGATCTCGCCACATCGACAGAACAAGAAAAAGCCCGCTGAGTGGCGGGCTTCGAAACGACGGTAAAACAATTATTTCTTTTCCACGCTACCCGTCAGCAGGGGAATGCTGCCGTCCTTCTGCGAACCGAGCAGGCCACTGCTGGTGTAGATGCCCAGTTTGTGGCGCGTATCGGAGATGTCGAGGTTGCGCATGGTCAGCTGACCGATCCGGTCGGCCTGGGTGAAGGCGGCGTCTTCGACTTTTTCCATCGACAGGCGCTCCGGCGCGTACGTCAGGTTCGGGCTGGTCGTATCGAGGATCGAGAAATCGTTGCCACGACGCAGTTCGAGCGTCACTTCGCCGGTGATCGCGCGCGCCACCCAGCGCTGGGCCGTTTCGCGCAGCATCAGCGT
>CAYUYI010000433.1:0-2503 GCA_964448995.1 uncultured Propionivibrio sp.
GAGCAGGGTGAGATTTCTGTTCGTCATCTTCATCTTGCGGCTGCGGGCGATCAGGGTTGGGAGGGCGATGCGCTGGAGCGTCTCGGCTTGCGTTTCTATCGCGCCAATTTCCCGGCGGTGATTGGCAAGCTGGTGGAGGGTGGTCCGGCGGCGCGAAGCGGGCTGCTGGTGGGTGACTGGATTCGCGCGGTGGATGGTGAGGAAATCGCCAACTGGCAGGACTTCGTTCTCAAAGTACGCGAGGCGCCCGGACGGCGATTGCATGTACTCGTCGAGCGCAACGATGACCTGCTTGCGGTCGACGTGGAATCCGAGCCAATTTCGGAACGTGGCCGGACCATCGGCAAAATCGGCGTGGCCGTCGCCGAGTCCGCAGAGAGCCGGCGGGAACTGAAAACGCACGTCAGCTACGGACCGGTCGAAGCAGCCGCCAAGGCGGTTGCCGAAACCTGGGACAAGTCGGTGTTCAGTCTGGTCATGCTGGGCAAGATGCTGACCGGCGAGGTCTCGTGGAAAAACCTGTCAGGGCCGGTCACGATTGCTGACTATGCCGGGCAATCGGCCAAACTGGGGCTGGATTACTACCTGAAATTCATGGCACTGGTCAGTATCAGCCTCGGCGTCCTCAATCTGCTCCCGATCCCGGTGCTGGACGGGGGGCATTTGATGTATCATATGATCGAAGTCGTCAGGCGTCGGCCCCTGTCAGAGCGGGCCATGGAGATCAGTCAGCAGGTTGGCGTCTCCATTTTGTTTGTCCTGATGGCTTTTGCCTTTTTTAACGACTTGAATCGCCTGTTCAGCAGCTGAACGATGAAGAAAACCCTCCTGCCGGCCCTGATTGCCAGTCTTTTCGCTGTGCCTGCGCTGGCCTTCGCTCCCTTTACGGTCAAGGATATCCGTGTCGAGGGCATCCAGCGGACTGAGGCGGGTACCGTGTTCAGTTATCTGCCGGTCAAAGTGGGCGATACACTCGACGACGACAAGGCTGCACAGTCGATCAAGGCACTGTTTTCCACCGGTTTTTTCAAGGATGTGCGTGTCGAGGTCGAAGGCGACGTGATGGTCGTGGTCGTCCAGGAACGCCCGGCCATTTCCTCGCTCAACTTTGTCGGACTCAAGGAGTTCGAGAAAGATGTGATCATCAAGGCACTGAAAGAAACCGGGATTGCCGAGGGGCGTATTTTCGACCGGGCGCTGCTCGAAAAAGCCGAACAGGAACTCAAGCGCCAGTACCTGACGCGTGGCAAGTACGGCGTGGAGATCACCACGACTGTGACTCCGCTGGAACGGAACCGTGTCGGCATCAACTTCAATATCGAAGAGGGTGTGGCGGCCAAGATCAAGCAGATCAACATCGTTGGCGCCAAGTCGTTCAAGGAAAAGGAACTGCTCTCGCTGTTCGAGCTGACCACGCCCGGGTTGCTGACCTGGTACACCAAGAACGATCAGTATTCGCGTCAAAAGCTGTCGGGCGACCTCGAGAAGCTCAAGTCCTTCTACATGAATCAGGGCTATCTTGAGTTTGCCGTCGATTCGACGCAGGTCTCGATCTCGCCTGACAAGCGCGATGTTTACATCACGGTGAATGTCGCCGAGGGCGAGCGCTATCAGGTGTCTTCAGTGAAGCTCGCCGGTGATTTTTCGATGACCGAAGAAGAACTGAAGAAGCTGGTGATCGTCAAGGCCGGTGATGTCTTCTCCCGCGAAAAGCTGAATGATTCGACCAAGGCCATTGGTGAGCGACTGGGCAAGGAGGGTTATGCCTTCGCCAACGTCAATGCGGCGCCAGAAATTGACAAGGAAAAGCGCAAGGTCGCTTTCACCATCTTCATTGATCCGGGCAAGCGCGTGTATGTTCGCCGGATCAACCTGACCGGCAATACCAAGACGCGCGATGAAGTCATCCGCCGTGAAATGCGGCAGATGGAGGGTGGCTGGTACGATGCCGACAAGGTGACCTTGTCGAAGCAGCGGATTGACAAGCTCGGCTTCTTCACCGATGTTTCCGTGGAAACACCGGCGGTGCCGGGAACGGCCGATCAGATTGATGTGAACCTGAATGTTACCGAAAAGCCGACGGGCAACCTGATGCTTGGTATCGGGACGTCCAGTACCGACAAGATCATTCTCTCCGGATCGATTGCGCAGAACAACTTCCTGGGTAGCGGCAACAACGTCGCCATTCAGGTGAACTCGGCAAAATCCTACCGGACCTATGTCTTCTCCTACACCAATCCCTACTTCACGCCGGACGGCGTGAGCCAGGGTTTTGATGTCTATCATCGGACAGTGAATACTTCTTCGCTGGCAATCGCGAATTACTCGTCTGCATCCACCGGCGGAGCGATTCGTTTCGGTTTCCCGATCGGCGAGAAACAGTCGATTGGGCTTGGCTTGGGTATAGATTCGACCCGGATCACGACGTATTCGGATAGTCCGCAGTATTACAAGGATTTTGTCCGCGATTTTGGCGATACCAACCTGTCGTTACCGTTGACCC
>CAYUYI010000434.1:0-2493 GCA_964448995.1 uncultured Propionivibrio sp.
CTAGAACCGCCAAGTCACCCCTGCCGTAAGGCTGTTCGTGGTGGTCTTGGGCGAGTCGTTATCTACGGCGCGAATGGCACCAACAGCAACATCAAGATTCTTGTTAGGCGAATAAATGGCACCCACCTCGATGAAACGTGCCCGTACGTTATGGCCGTCCGCACGTGCCGACTCGATACCGGTATCGAGTGCGAGCTTCCACGCTTCGGTCACCTCCCAAACCGGAGCGATCGAGAAGCGCTTGTAATTCGTCGTCGGGTTTTCGTCGTTGTGACGGAAACGATCGCGCCCCAGTCCGGCGTTGACGTGGATTTCCCCGAAAGGCACCGCCTGCGTCAGGATAGCGGTGAGATTGCCGGAGGTTCTTCCGGCCCCCAGACCATCGTGTTCGCGCGCCGAACTGACCGGTAGCACGATCTCCGGTTTGATCGCCAGACTGGTTCCATACTCCTCGGATGTGAAGAAACGCCACTTGGCGCCAACGGCGGGATTGCCGAAACCGCTGACGGTACTGGATGTCGAGCGCGCGCGAATTCGTGAATACCCGGTGCCAGCGAACAGATCCACCGTTTCCGTCAGGCCGTAGGTGTAGACGCCGTCAAACGTACGGGTCCGTTCGGTCTCGTCGCGGTTGTGCGCACGATCCTGCGTCAGGGAAAACTCCAGCTGATGCCCGCCCGCGCCTTGCGTTCCGGTGTCATCGGTAATCAACGGCTGCGCTGCCAAGGCAACGCCAGAAAGCAGCAGCGCGGTTGCGAGGAGGGGGATGTTTTTGATTGTCTTGCCACAGGTCATCTTGTTTCCTGAATTATCTTGAATTGATTTTGAGCAGCGTCTATCCATCCGCCACGCCGGCCTCTGGAAAAAATCACGTCACCTCGACACCTGCGGCGGTCATGTCGAGTGAAAGCGCACCGATATCGAGGTGACGTTGATCAAAACTGCAAACGCGATGGCTCTTTTATTTGGCCGAAGATTTTTTGAGCAATTTGTCACGCGTGACGCCGACGCCGAGGAAATAGCCGATGAATCCGGCGCCCAGTGCGGCCTGCAGCGCGAACAACAAGGAGGCAATTTCGCCACTGGCCGGTTCGATCAGAGGTTCGAACCAAGGTTTGTAGTCGGGGGCGATCTCGCTGATCATGTCCTTGGCTTTGTCGTCGGCGCCGCCGAACAGTTTGATTTCTTCGCCATCGGCGATGGCTTCGGGTTTCTCGACGATCCACAACGGAACGACGGCGAGGAGGATGACCATCGCGAGGATCATCAGGTTGCTTGTCTTGCTCATGAGCGGGCCTCCAGTTCGCGGCCAAAACCGAGGTTGCGCAGTTCAGCGGGGTTGAAACGTGCCAGGGCGTTGAAGATCAGCACGGTCATAAGGCCCTCGCTGATCGCGAGAGGAATCTGGGTGATGGCGAAGATGCCGGCAAATTTGGCAAAGGAGGCCATGAAGCCGCCAACCGGATCCGGGAAGGCCAGGGCGAGTTGTACCGAGGTGGTGACGTAGGTCATGAGATCGCCGAGACAGGCGGCCAGCAAGACACCGACAGCGAGCGAGGCGCCGAACGCGCGGGCAAGCTTGTAGATCGCCCAAGCGACAAAGGGGCCGACGATGGCCATGGAGAAGACGTTGGCGCCCAGCGTGGTCAGCCCGCCGTGGGCCAGCAGCAGCGCCTGAAACAGGAGAACGACCAGTCCGACGGGGGCCATGGCGGCAGGACCGAACAGGAGCGCCCCCAGGCCAGTGCCAGTGGGGTGCGAGCAACTGCCGGTGACGGAGGGGAGCTTGAGCGCGGAAAGCACAAAAGCGAAGGCGGTACCAACGCCCAGCAACATGCGTTGCTCGGGGTTGTTGGCAATTTGTTTCTTGATCGAGGCAACGCCCCAGGCGACGAACGGTGCCGAGGCAGCTGTCCAGCCGACCGCGTGTTCCAGCGGCAGGAAACCTTCCATGATATGCATACACAGACCTTTCTCTACGATAAATTCGAGAGACAGGGGCAGATCGGAAGATGGGCTTCCTGCAAGTCTGTGTGAAGACAAGAACTCGACAAAGACTCTACCGGCAGCGAATCGTCAGAACCTCACCCCTCACCCCGAGGATTGGTACCACATTCGTTCCAGGCCGGTCTTCTGACTCGCCGTCATCCTCCTCCGGCGCCTTCCCATGCCGCATCTTTGTCGGATGCGTTGCACAGTGGCTTTTTGCCGGATTCGTCAGGCCTACAGCAGCGGGGGGCTGTGCCGGAATGTTTGTCGAGGCAATCGACAAAGTCACCGGCTTCCCGTTTCACCCCATTCCACGGTTGCAAAATGGGGCACCTAAAACTGGGAATGGATTCTATGCCTGTCTCATGACCTGCGGCAATGTGGTTAACCACATGCCTTGAAGACCAGAATCAGACACACGGCCCGCGTCGCGCAGTGACGTACGACAGGGCTTCCCGTGACAAGAATGCCCGCCCCCGACAATCAGCGTCGCCTCGACCCGCC
>CAYUYI010000435.1:0-2488 GCA_964448995.1 uncultured Propionivibrio sp.
CTCGATCTGGCCAAGAGCCAGACCAACGAAAACCCGGTTTACTACATCCAGTACGCCCACGCGCGCGTTTGTTCGGTTGTTACACAGTGGGACGGCGACGAAGCGGCGCTGGACAAGACTGACTTGGCCCGCCTCGACAGCCCGTACGAACTGGCACTGGCGGCCAAGCTCGGCGAGTTTCCGGAAGTCATCGAAGCGGCAGCGCGCGACCTGGCACCGCACATGGTGGCTTTCTACCTCAAGGATCTGGCTGCCGCCTTCCACAGCTATTACAATGCCGAGCGCATGCTGGTCGATGACGCTGCGCTGAAGGATGCGCGTATTGCGCTGGCTTTTGCCGTGCGACAGGTCATTCGCAATGGACTAGGCCTTCTCGGCGTCAGCTGTCCGCAATCGATGTAGGCGGCACCCCGCATATCCCGACAAGACGTGAGGCATCGGATGAAAGCGCAGAATCGCAACAGACACTCGTCGGTCAAAAAGTCCGGCGGCAATACCCTGCTTGGCCTGTTTGTCGGCTTGGTCATCGGCGTGCTCGCTGCGGCGGCAGTCGTCTGGTATCTTTTCCGGACGCCGGCGCCGTTCTCCAATAAATTCCAGCCGCCACCGGCCAGTGGCGCCGCTCAACCCGCCAACGGCACGGCCCCGCAAACGCCTCTGGCGCTGCCGGGCAAACCCGGCGATCCCATTCCACAGGGAAGCGACAAGCCGCGTTTTGACTTTTACAAGATATTGCCCGGCAACGCCGAGGCGGTCCCCGACGCCAAGTCCGACAAGAAGCCGGAAGACAACAAAGCACGGAACGAAAAGGAAGGTTTGCTTGCCGAACCGCTGTATCTGCAGACCGGTTCTTTCCAAAACGCCGGTGATGCCGATAACCAGAAGGCCCGGCTGGCCATGATGGGTGCTGAAGCCACGATTCATCAAGTCATGCTACAGGACAAGGTGTGGTATCGCGTCCGCCTTGGTCCGTTCCGCAAGATGGATGAAGTCAACAGCATGCGGTCGGATCTGGCCAAGCAGGGTATTGAAGCCAACGTCGTCAAGAAGGACTGATTTTATGAAGCGAATTGCTACCGCCTGGCTGGCAGCCCTCGGTTTCTTGTTACTGGTCGCCACACTGCCAACCTATGCGCAACCCGCCGGACGCGACTATGTCACCATCGACCCACCGCTTAACAGCGACAGCCCGGGCAAGATTGAAGTCATCGAATTCTTCTCTTTTGCCTGCCCGCATTGCAACGATCTGCAACCGCTGCTCAACACCTGGGAAACAAAACTGCCTCGGGACGTTGTTTTCAAACGCGTACCGGTCGTCTTCAATCCGTTTTATCAGTTGATGGCCAAGCTGTACTACGCGCTCGAGATCACCGGCGACCTCGCCCGACTCGACGGCGCAGTGTTCAATGCGATCCACGCCAAGGGGCTTCGGCTCGTCGACGAGAAAAGCATCACCGAATGGGTCACCTCGCAGGGGGTCGACGCGCGGAAGTTCAGCGACGCCTGGAACTCTTTCGCACTCAACACCAAGGTCTCGCGCGGTAACCAGCTTGCCCAGTCCGCTCGCATCAATGGCGTGCCCGCCATCATGGTCGACGGACGCTATCTGGTCGACGGTAGAAATCCGAAAGACATGCTGGCCATGACCGACAAGGTGATCAACAAGCGCCGTGCCGAAATCGGCCCGAAAAAGAAATAGTCTCCGATGCCGCTTCCCTTGCGCGTCTTCATCACCGGGGCCTCATCCGGGATTGGTTACGCGCTGGCACACTACTACGCGGCCCGGGGCGCCAGACTTGGCCTCGCCGCCCGACGCGGCGACCAACTCGCCGCGTTGGCTGAAGCACTGAGACACGAAGGCGCTGATACTGTCATTGGCTATCCGCTCGATGTCGGCGATGCCTCGGCGTTACGTCTGGCTGCAGATGATTTTATCGCCCGCATTGGCGCCCCCGACATCGTCATTGCCAGCGCTGGAGTCTCCTCAGGCACCCTCACCGAATGCCCAGAGGATCTCACGGCAATTCGGCGCATCTTCGAAGTCAATGTCTTCGGCATGAGCGCCACCTTTTCACCGTTCATCGCGGCCATGCGTC
Organism: uncultured Propionivibrio sp.; assembly: GCA_964448995.1. Lineage (GTDB taxonomy): Bacteria > Pseudomonadota > Gammaproteobacteria > Burkholderiales > Rhodocyclaceae > Propionivibrio. The sequence goes on from CAYUYI010000435.1 coordinate 2,097, forward strand.
AGTCCGTCAAAGAAGGGCGTTCCGCCCGGCTTGTCGGCATCGCCTCGGTCGCAGGAATTCGCGGCCTGCCCGGTGCCGAAGCCTACAGTGCCTCGAAATCGGCGGTCATCACCTACCTCGAGAGCTTGCGCCTGGAAATGCGAGCCTCGGGCATCAAGGTTGTGACCATCACCCCTGGCTACATCGCCACGCCAATGACGGCAATCAACCCCTACCGCATGCCCTTTCTGCTCCCGGCCGACGAGGCTGCTCGGCGCTTTGCGCGGGCCATAGAAAAGGGCTCCCGTTATACGGTTATTCCGTGGCAGATGGGCATCGTCGCCAAGGTCTTGCGATGCCTGCCCAACTGGCTCTACGATCGCCTGTTCGCCAACGCGCCGCACAAACCGAAG
>CAYUYI010000436.1:0-2484 GCA_964448995.1 uncultured Propionivibrio sp.
GACTACCGTTTCTGCACCTCGAACGGCGACAGCGTCAAGGCGCTGATCAACGACGATGCCTGGAACACCAGCACTTTCCTGCCGACCGTCGCCAAGCGCGGCGCCGCCATCATCGACGCGCGAGGCCTGTCCTCGGCCGCCTCCGCCGCCAACGCTGCGATCAACCACGTGCGCGACTGGGTGCTCGGCTCCGACGACTGGGTCACCATGGGCGTACCGAGCGACGGTTCCTACGGCATTCCGGAAGGCATCGTTTTCGGTTTCCCGTGCGAGTGCAAGAACGGAGACTACAAGATCATCCAGGGTCTTGAAATCGACGCCTTCTCGCAGGAAAAGCTCAACAAGACGCTGAAGGAACTGCAGGAAGAAGCCGACGCCGTCAAGTCGATGCTGTAATCCGGCACCTCGCTGGACGAAAAAGCCGCAGTGCTGCTGCGGCTTTTTTTCGTCCGGCTTTTCGGAAAGCCGCAAGCCATCGGCCGGTTTTTTCCGCCATACTTACCCCTTTGATTCCTGACGGAGAAACCCCATGCGCCACCCGAGTACCGTTCTCTTCCCCGGCGAAAAGCCCTTCCCGATCCTGCCGGCCGTCGATCACTATTCCGGGTCGGAAAAACTGATGAAGAAGGCGCTGCAACTCCAGAACGAACTCGGCCCGGTCTTCGACATCACCTGCGACTGCGAGGACGGCGCCCGCGCCGGGGCCGAGCGCGAACACGCCGAGATGTGCGTCGGCATCATCACGAGCCAGGATAACCGCTTCGATCGCGTCGCCGCACGCGTGCATGACTTCACTCACGCGCACTGGCGCGATGACCTCGACATCCTGATTCCTGGTGCCGGCGCGCGCCTGCCCTTTGTCACCTTCCCCAAACCGCGCGGCGTCGAAGACATCCGCAGCCAGATTGCCTATTTGCGCGAAGTCGAAAAAAAAGCCGGACTCAAGCGCGAAATTCCGGTCCATGTGCTGATCGAGACGCTCGGCGCGCTGCATGAAGTCTGGGAAATCGCCGCCCTGCCCGGCGTCGAATCGCTGGATTTCGGCCTGATGGATTTTGTCTCCGGCCATCACGGCGCCATTCCCGGCGCAGCGATGAAGAGCCCCGGCCAGTTCGAACACCCGCTCGTCACCCGCGCCAAGTGCGAAATCACCACCGCGGCGCTGGCCAACGGTGTCATACCGACGCACAACGTCACCACCGAACTCAAGGATCTCGACGTCATTCGCCAAGATGCCCGGCGCGCGCGCAACGAGTTCGGCTACCTGCGCATGTGGAGCATCCACCCCAACCAGATCGTGCCCATCGTCGAAGCGATGCGTCCCGATTTCTCCGAAGTCGAACTCGGCGTCGCCATCCTGATCAAGGCCCAGGATAGCGACTGGGGCCCGATTTCACACGAAGGACTGCTGCACGACCGCGCCTCCTACCGCTACTACTGGGAACTGGTCGCCCGGGCCCACGCCACCGGAATGACCCTGCCGGCCGAAGCGCAACAGCGCTTTTTTGCCTGAGACATGCCGCTGGAAAAGCTCACTGAAACCCTGCGCCAGTTCCGCGACGAACGGAACTGGGCGCAGTTTCACACCCTGCGCAACCTCATCGTCTCGCTCAACCTCGAAGCCAGCGAACTGCTCGAACTGACGCAATGGAAGAGCGACGCCGAGATGACCGCGCTGCTCGACGATGAAAAAACACAGGAAGCATTGCGCGACGAATGCGCCGACGTCCTGCTCTACCTGCTGCTGATTGCCGATCGCGCCGGCATCGACCTCGAAGCGGCTGCTTATGCCAAGCTGGCAAAAAATGGTGCCAAATACCCGGTGGACAAGGCGTTCGGATCAAGTCGGAAATACACCGAACTTGGCGACGACGCGGCATAAATGCTCCCTGCGGGAAACCGCGCCACCAAAAACACAACCATACTCCACTATGCTCTCACCGAAGAGAAGGCCGCCAAACATAAAAAGCCCGTGTAATGCATAATACATAGTGTAATATGCGTAAGCACTATACAGATGTTTGGAGCGCAGCTCGAATGAATAGCGAAATTGCCAATCAACTTTATTATTTACTATTCTCGGGGATAGCATCCGTTCTGGTATGGGCCCTACACTATCGAGGCAGATCGTATCCAGCGTCTTTTAAATACGCAACCTTTGCGCCCCGCTTCTGGTCTGGCTTTGTTGATTCTTGCGTCTTGTGGCCCATTGGCTTTATATCTGCCGTTATTTTGACTTTCGATATTCCAAGGTACTTAGCCGCGCTGATCGTCATTTTCCAAAGCATCACCTGGTTTGTTTATACGGCTCAAATGCATGCGGTGCACGGCCAAACGGTCGGGAAAATGATCACAAAAGTCCGGGTGGTTAACCACCGTACCGAAAACAAAATTTCACTTTGGCAGGCTTGGCTGCGTGAAAGTATTCCGCTTGTCTTTTGTATTGGATTGCTGGGTTACCAAGTAACAACCATCATGACAACG
>CAYUYI010000437.1:0-2473 GCA_964448995.1 uncultured Propionivibrio sp.
AGGTTAAATTTCTAGAGTCTATAACTCACCTGCTCAATGAGAAAAACGCTCGTTTTCAAAAACTGAAGGGTGGGCCGTATAACGGCGGCTATGTTGTTCTGGTGTTCACGGCCGAACCCGACTTGCAACGCTCCAAAGTCGAGAGCTATCTTGCTGGCCATACGTTTCACGGGATTAACGCTGTGCACCGAGCCATTCTTCTCTTGTCGTACGATCCATCTATTGGGCGGTGTCCTTATTTCGAATTGATATGACTATTTCGAAATATGAGGCGAATCACAAATGTCGTGGAACTAAAGGGTTCAGCTTCGCATTCTCTTTGGAGCAAGCTGGCTTGGCAGCACGGACAAACAACGACGGCTTCTTGCTGCCTGCCGCCGATAAATTTTCTACGCCAAATGATTTCATGAAGAAGCGCATAGATACTGCTTCCCAGCCTTGAATGCGGCTGCGAGTCAATATCCATGCGGTTTGCCGGCCGGTGGCAAAGCCGGCGGTTTAAGCACTGAGAACTTCGCTTCCCCCTAACCTTCCAGCACTTCACCCAGCGGAATCGTTGGATGCTGACAGTGCTTGCTCGGGGGGCGACCTATTCGTCACTCCCGCGAAGGTAACTGAAAGAAATGCAGGGCCAGGGATCCTGTTTGTTGACTTGGCTGGGTTCCCGCCTTCGCGGGAATGACGGAATCGAATAGATCAGCGCGCCCCTAGTGTTTGGGATTGATCAACGGGTGGCCCATGTCCCAGGAAACATCTCGGTCAACATGGCAGTCGGTCATTCGTTGGAAGGAGCGCGGCGCGATGGACACTTCTTGAGTGCTCCGATTCAATGCAAAGTCGAAAAAGTTATCCATCGACCTCAGTTTCTGCAGGATTATTGTCTCCATGATGTAGCTATTGAGATCGGAGATTTTGAATTGTATGGTTCTCATGATCTAGCTCCTGGTTTACCTCGGAGGAAACTTGCTTTCAGAGGATTCTGGAATCAACGAACTCCGAAGGCTTTTACCTGTACTCAGGACACCCCCGTAGTGATCCATACAGGTATACAATCGGTATAGTTGTCATACCGCTTTGCGGCAAACGATGGTTTCTAACCGTCGACATAAGAAAAAATTTATCGGTGCTGTTTCACAGAATTCCATCGTGGCGTACCAACTTCCTCCGCTCTCCGGCTTTCGTACCTTTGAAGCCGCTGCCCGCCATCTGAGCTTCAAAAAGGCGGCGGAGGAATTGCACGTCACGCCCTCCGCAGTCAGTCAGCAGATCAGGCATCTTGAGTTCTACCTTGGCGTCCCTCTTTTTGAGCGCCACCCCAATGCGCTGCAACTCACCGAAGACGGCCTGTCGCTGGTCCTGAGTGTTCGCGAGGGGCTGGAATGTTTCGCGGCCGGGGTTGAAAGCACGCGGCATGAAAAGCATTGTTCTCTCAATGTCGTGGCTCCGCACGCCTTCGCGGCGCGCTGGCTCGTCCCTCGTCTGAATCGGTTTTCCGAGCACTATCCGGACGTAACAATCCGAGTCACGAGCGATCCGAGTACGATCGATGGCGTACCGGGAGCCGCGGAACCGTCGAAAACCGAGGCTGACGCCCGCCAAGAAACGGGGGAAGTCGCGATCCGGTTCGGCCTCGGTCAATATCCAAACTATCAGGTCGAGAAATTGCTGACGCCGGATTACGTCCCGGTGTGCAGCCGAGACTTGAGTGAAGGCACGCCCCCCTTGCGCAGGCTTGAGGACTTGAGTCATCACGTGTTGCTGCACGACGAATCCATTCCCATCGTGGAAAAAAGGCCCAGTTGGTGCAAATGGTTCAAACGCGCAGGCATTCGCGGCGTCGACACTGAACGTGGCCCTCGGTTTTCCAATTCGGTGCTGGTTCATGAAGCGGTTCTCGAGGGGCAAGGTATCGCTTTAGTGATCAAGCAACACATCGAAGCTGAAGTCGCCGAAGGACGCTTGGTCATGCCGTTCTCCATGGCGCTGCCTTCGTCCTATTCCTATTTTCTGGTGACGCAAAAAACCGAGACTCGAAAACCGATCGTGCTCGCATTCACGCAATGGATCAGCGCGGAGATGACTTCACCGTTCATCCGCCGGCATTGAGTACGGTCATCGAGCGAGCCGTACTCTTCTTCGACTGGCACCGGCAAGGCCATGGCTCCGAGCCGCCCCGTCGTTATTTCATGGAATAGTCGCAGCAGGCATTGTTTCGACGAGGATAAGCGATCAGGCTGTGAAGCACCGAAAGGGCCCTCCGTCGCTGCGCGGCTTCGACGCGGCTCGCAGGAGCAATCGACCTGGCGGTATGCCATTTGCCGTCGTGGCGCGTTAGAAGCTGAAGCTGTGCGACCGAAACGGCTCGTCGGCATCCCTTCCTAACCTCATGCCCATTACGCCCGCCATGAAAATATTGCGTCCTGTCCTTGCCCTCCTGTGTTTTGCCGTCGCCGCGCACGCGGCGGCGCAGGCC
>CAYUYI010000438.1:0-2464 GCA_964448995.1 uncultured Propionivibrio sp.
ATCATCGTTGATGTGGTGATGGTCTGCCTGACGCTGGCAGTGGGCTGGTGGATCGGGCGACGCGTGCTCGGCATGGACCGCGAGACCGTTTTGCTCGCCTCAGCGGGTAGCGCCATCTGTGGTGCGGCGGCGGTCATGGCGACAATGCCGATGCTGGCCTCGGGCGATGAGCGAACCGCTGAAAAAAGCACGGTTGCGGTGGCGACGGTCGTTTTGTTTGGCACGCTGGCGATGATCCTCTACCCGGTGATCTACGCGTGGATTGGCGGCGGTCACTTTGATTTCGGCATTTTCGTCGGCTCGACGGTGCATGAAGTCGCCCAGGTCGTCGCCATCGGCAGCACGCTCGGCGGTGACATTGCGGGCAATGCGGTGATCGCCAAGATGATCCGTGTCATGCTGCTCGTTCCCTTTCTGCTGACGCTCGGCCTGGTGTTGCGTGGGCGCGGTGTTTCCGGCGCCGAGAACAAACCGCAAGCCAAACTGCCGATTCCCTGGTTTGCACTGGCGTTCGTGGCGATGGCCGGCGTCAACTCCCTCCAGATTCTTCCGGCGCAGGTGGTTGACGCGCTGCGCATGGCCGGCATGTTGTTGCTGACTGCGGCGATGGCGTCGCTCGGTATCGACACTACCCTCGCGCGCATGCGTCAGGCCGGTATTCAGCCGCTGTTGCTCGGTGGGGGCTTGTTTCTGCATCTGATCGTAATCGGTGGGTTGGTGAACTGGCTGGCAGCCTGATCTGTCACGCAGGTATCATGGCATCTGTTTTTTCAGGAGAAACGGATGCGCTTGCTGCTCGTTGAAGATGATCCGATGATCGGCGCCAGCGTACAGCGGGGGCTCCGGCAGGACGGGCACACCGTCGATTGGGTGCGTGACGGTGCGGCAGCAGAACTGGCGGTGGCCAACGGCGTGCATGAAATGATCCTGCTCGACCTCGGCCTGCCGCGAAAATCCGGGCTCGACTTGCTCGCCAGCTTGCGTCGCAAGGGAGTGGCCTTGCCGGTGCTGGTGATCACCGCGCGTGATTCGGTCGCTGACCGCGTCAAGGGGCTTGATGCCGGCGCCGACGATTATCTCGTCAAACCCTTTGACCTCGACGAGCTCTCCGCGCGTATCCGGGCGCTGATGCGGCGCCATGGCGGGCGGGCTTCGCCGGTGATCGAACATGGCGCGCTAACGCTCAATCCGGCGACGCACGAAGTGACGCTGGCGGGCCTGCCGGTGAGTCTCTCGGGGCGAGAATTCGCCTTGTTGCACGCGCTGGTCGAACAACCGGGCGTGCCTCTCTCGCGCGCCCAGCTCGAAGACAGAATCTATGGATGGAATGAAGAGATCGAGAGTAATGCCATCGAGGTTTATATCCACTCGCTGCGGCGCAAACTCGGGGCCGAGTGGATCAAGAACGTGCGCGGTGTCGGCTACCGCGTGCCGGAGTTGCCATGAAATCGATCCGACGCAACCTCCTGCTCGCCTTGCTCGGCACCATGTGTGCAGCAATGCTGATTGCCGGGTGGGCAACCTACCGGGCGGCGCATCACGAGGCGGATGCACTGTTCGACTACCACCTCCGCCAGATCGCGCTCTCCGTGCGCGATCAGACCTTTCTCGGTTCGCCTGATTTTCTCGCCAACGACGAGAACCTCGACTACGTGATCCGTGTCTGGGATCTTTCCGGCCTGACCGTGTACTACTCCAAACCGCACGAGTCGCTGCCCGAGTTGACGCAGCTCGGCTATTCGATTGCCGAAACCAGCGAAGGCGAGTGGCGCGTTTTTGCCACCCAGTACCACGGACTGACCATCGCCGTCGCCCAGCCGATGCGCGTACGCAACCGTCTGGCGACCGATGCGGCGTGGAATACGCTGCGTCCCTTCTTCTTTTTGCTGCCGGTTGTTGGCATGCTGGTGTGGGTGCTCGTCGGGCTGGGCCTGCGGCCATTGGCGCGGCTCGCGGAATCGGTGCGGAAACGCACCCCGGATTCGCTGGCGCCGCTGCCCGACGAAGGCTTGCCGGAGGAAATCCAACCACTTGCCGCCTCTCTCAACGATTTACTGGCGCGGCTCCAGGCCGCCTTCGCCGCCCAACGGGATTTCGTCGCGGACGCTGCGCACGAACTGCGAACGCCGCTGACCGCGTTGCAACTGCAGACGCAACTCGTCGAACGCGCGGCGGGCGATACCGAACGCGGCGCCGCGCTCGACGAACTCAAGCGCGGCCTGCAAAGGACGGGCCACACCGTGCAGCAATTGCTTACCTTGGCGCGACTCGAACCTGGCGCTGTGTCCATGCCGTCGGTTCGAGTCGAACTCGCGACGCTGGCGCGCGAGGCCGTCGTCGAGCAGACGAGGGTGGCCGAAGCCCGCGACATCGATCTGGGGCTTGCCGAGGTCGACAGCCGGGCGGTGGTCATGGGTGACGCCGAAGCCTTGCGCATTCTGCTTTCCAACCTGCTGGCCAACGC
>CAYUYI010000439.1:0-2462 GCA_964448995.1 uncultured Propionivibrio sp.
TGCGGGAAGCGTTCGTGCAAGGCGATGATCGCTTCCATTTCGGCATCGCCAGACATGACGCCGCCCTTCAGTTTGAAGTCGTTGAAACCGTAGAGGTCGTGCGTGACTTCGGCGTAGCGGACGATCGCTTCCGGCGTCAGTGCCGCTTCGTTGCGCAGACGGAACCATTCATGTTCGGCGTTATCTTCGCTGCGATAGCCGAGGTTGGTCTTCTTGCGATCGCCGACATAGAACAGGTAGCCGAGGATTTCCACGGCTTCGCGTTGCATGCCTTCGCCCAGTAACGCGGCGACCGGGACGTTCATGAACTGGCCGAGCAGGTCAAGCAGTGCCGATTCAACGGCGGTGACGGCGTGGATCGTCGTGCGCAGGTCAAAGGTCTGCAGCCCACGGCCGCCGGCATCGCGATCGGCAAAGGCGCTGCGCATGGCGTTGAGGATGGCGTTGTAGTCACCGAGCGTCTTGCCGATGATCATCGGCCGGGCGTCCTCGATCGTCTGGCGGATTTTCTCGCCGCCGGGGACTTCGCCCAGCCCCGTATTGCCGGCGCTGTCCTTCATGATCACGATATTGCGCGTGAAGAACGGCCCGTGCGCCCCCGACAGATTGAGCTCCATGCTGTCCTGCCCGGCGACCGGAATCACCTGCAATTCGGTCACGGTCGGTGCGCCGCTCACTTTTTGCTGTAACGAATTCAAGCTGACCTCCAGATTTGACGAGAATCCAGGCGGGTTTGTTTTGCCTGACTGCCCGGAACCTCATTCCTGCCAACAACTACGGCTTGTTTTTCCACGCATTCCTGCTAATTTTTATCATACGTCGTCGTACGACGTGTTACGCAGTATAATGAGCCAAAAAATAATTGCAACAGGCAGATTCTTTTTTTCGCCGGCCACACACTATGAACGGTCAAAAGACAGCGACACTCCCGCGCAAGCGCGCCATCAGCCTGACTCAGGAAGTCATGAACGACCTGGCCGCGCGCATTCGCGGCGGCCAGTACAAACCCGGCGACAAACTCCCTACCGAGCCGGAAGTCATGGCCCAGCAAGGCGTCAGCCGCACCGTGGTGCGCGAGGCCATGTCCCGCCTGCAGGCGGCCGGACTGGTCGAAACACGCCACGGCGTGGGCACGTTTGTCCTGCAGCCAACAAGCACGCCGCCGGCGCTTGACCTGACCACCGCCGTCACCATCCGCGACGTCCTGGCCATGCTGGAACTGCGCATCAGCCTGGAAACCGAGGCCGCCGGCCTGGCCGCCATGCGACGGACCGACGAGCAACTGTCGCGCATGCGCGATGCGGTCGCCGCCTTCGAAAAAGGCGTACTCAGCGGCGAACGATCGATCGACGCCGACTTCGAATTTCATCTGCAGATCGCCCTCGCCACGCACAACAAATATTTCGAAGAGTTCTACCGGCACCTTGGCCCAACAACGATTCCGCGCACCCGCCTCGACACCTCGAAGTTCTCGCCGGAACCCGGCCAGAACTATCTGCTCCGCACCAATCGCGAGCACGAGAGCATTCTCGACGCCATCGCTCACCAGGACCCGCGCGCCGCGAGCGCAGCGATGCGCATGCACCTCACCAACAGCCGCGAGCGCCTGAGGAAAGCCAGCGAACTCGCCCAACAAGCCGACGACAACAAGAACGACGTCGTATGACTTGTAGCGACAGAGGCACGCGTTGGCGACCTCGTCGTTGCGGTTAGCCCGCCAACGAACTCAGCACGCGGCGGATCGGTGTCGGCAAAGCGGCCTGCGCCACCGCAGACAGCGGCAGCCAGACCCACGCCGGTGAATTGACCGCCAAGGGCTGACGCGCCACCCGGCAGCGCAAGATACGCATCTCCAGGCGAAAATGCGTGAATACATGCGGTACCGGGGGCAACGCCTCGCTCGTCAGCACACGGCACCCATGTCGGTCAGCCACATCATCGACCACGCCCCCCTGCGCCCAATCGACTTCCGGCAGACTCAACAACCCGCCCCAAATACCAAGCGGCGGGCGTTTTTCCAACAGCACCGCGTCGCCGTCGGTCAGCAGCAACATCGTCGTCTCGCGCGTCGGCAAGGGTTTGCGTGGGCGCGGCGCCGGCAGTTCGGCCTGCCGCCCTTCGCGACACGCCACACATTCCCGGCGCATCGGACAGACCGTGCAGTCTGGCGTGCCGCGCACGCATACCGTCGCACCGAGATCCATCAGGCCTTGCGTGTAGGCTTCGATGCCGTCGGACGGCAACAGCGCCTCGGCCAGCGCCCACAACTCGCGTTCAACCGAGCTGGCGCCCGGAAAACCGGCCACACCGAAGCAGCGCGCCAGTACGCGCTTGACGTTGCCGTCGAGAATGGCCGCTCGCGCGCCGAATGCAAACACGGCGATGGCCGCCGCCGTCGAACGGCCGATGCCCGGCAATGCGGCGAGACGGTCCACCGCTTCGGGAAAACGCCCGCCGTGCTC
>CAYUYI010000440.1:0-2461 GCA_964448995.1 uncultured Propionivibrio sp.
GCCTCGGCACCGAACGCGAAATTCGCGCCGCTGGCGGCATGGGCCGCGGTGCCGGAATGGGCGGAGGAATGGGGCGCGGCATGGGAATGGGAGCCGGAATGGGAGCAGGCATGGGAATCGGCCACGGGCAAGGGTGGCAACCGGGCGCACTGCGTTCGTTCGATATACGCCTGACCGATGGCCATTGGATTCGGATCGTCGCATCACGCGAACCCGACACCCCGGCGCCACCGACCGGCTATTTCATTCAGCTGCTGCTGTCACTGATCATCGTCGTCGTCGTCGTGATATTGGCTGTCCGGCTGGCAACGCGCCCCCTTCAACAACTGGCACGAGCGGCCGACGAATTCGGACGCCGGCTCGATGCCCCCGCGCTTGCCGAATCCGGACCGAGCGAAACGCGACAGGCGGCTCAGGCTTTCAACCGCATGCAGCAACGTATCCGCCATCTTGTCGACGAGCGTTCTCGTGCCCTTGCCGCTGTATCGCACGATCTGCGCACGCCGCTGACGCGCTTGCGCCTGCGCGCCGAACTGGTTGACGACGAAAAACTGCGCGAACAGATGGCCGATGACCTCGAAGCCATGTCGGCAATGCTCGACAACACCCTCGATTACCTGCGCGGCATGCAGGAAAACGAGTCACTGCGGCCTATCGACATCAACGCCCTGCTCCAGAGTCTGGCCGAAGACGCCCGCCTGCTCGGCCGCGAGGTGACCATCGAAGGATCGGCGCAGACGCCGTTCATCGGCCACTTGACTGGCTTACGACGCGCACTGCAAAACCTCGTCGATAACGCCGTCAAGTACGGCCAACGCGCCCATGTGCGCGTTGAGGACGGGACTGAATTCCTTCTGTTGGTCGTCGATGATGAAGGCCCCGGCATTCCTCCGGAAGAACTGGCAAAAGTCACGGCACCCTATTACCGCCCGGATGCCTCGCGTAACCTCAAGACCGGCGGTGTCGGCCTCGGTCTATCGATCGTCAGCGATATCGCACAACGCCACGGCGGCGAACTCCGGCTGGAAAACCGACCGGACATTGGCCTGCGCGCCTCATTGCGGCTGCCCAGAACCCCGCGATAACCCAATATTTTCAGGGATTTCCCGGCGGTCATCCGGCTGATGATTCGGGACCGTTCAATTCCAAGACTCGAAATTCAGTTCACAATGCGGTATATTCCGTCTTAGAACAAGTTGGTGAGCAAACGTCACTGATCGCCACTAACATTAGAGCGAACACCACCGGAGAGGATCCCCATGACCACGCCAACAATTTATTACACCCTGGTTGACGAAGCCCCTGCATTGGCGACCTACTCCCTGCTACCGATCGTCAAGGCCTTCACCCGGACGGCAGGCGTGGCGGTCGAGACACGCGATATTTCGCTCGCCGGGCGCATTCTGGCCAGCTTTCCGGAAAAACTGAGCGACGCCCAGAAAGTCGTCGACGGCCTGGCGGAACTCGGCCAACTGACCCTCAAACCCGAAGCCAACATCATCAAACAGCCGAACATCAGTGCCTCCGTGCCACAGCTCAAGGCCGCGATCAAGGAACTGCAAGCGCAGGGGTACGCCGTGCCCGATTACCCCGAAGCCCCGGAAACCGAGGCCGAGAAAGCGATCAAGGTACGCTACGGCAAAGTCCTCGGTAGCGCCGTCAATCCGGTATTGCGCGAAGGCAACTCCGACCGTCGCGCCTCGCCGGCGGTCAAGGCCTATGCGCGCAAGCATCCGCACAAGATGGGTGCCTGGTCGGCAGATTCGAAGACCCATGTGGCGCACATGAATTCCGGCGATTTCTATGGCAGTGAAAAGTCGCTCACGCTACCCGAAGCAACCACGGCGCGCATCGAACTCGTCGCGGCCGATGGCAGCACCACGATACTCAAGGACAAACTCGCGCTGCAGGCCGGCGAAGTCATCGACGCCAGCGTGATGAGTTGCAAGGCGCTGCGGGCGTTCTACGAACAGGAGATGCAGGACGCCAAGGCGAAAGGCGTGCTGATGTCGCTGCACCTCAAGGCGACGATGATGAAGGTGTCGGATCCGATCCTCTTCGGCCACGCCGTCTCGGTCTTCTTCCAGGACGTCTTCGAAAAACACGCCGCCACCCTCAAGGAAATCGGCGCCAACCCCAACCTGGGTCTTGCCGATTTACTGGCCAAGATCGCCACACTGCCCGAGGCGCAAAAAACCGCGCTGGAAGCCGACCTTCAGGCCTGCCTGTCCACCCGCCCCGCGCTGGCGATGGTCAATTCGGACAAGGGCATCACCAATCTGCACGTGCCGAGCGACGTGATTGTCGACGCCTCGATGCCGGCGATGATTCGCGAGTCGGGCAAGATGTGGGGCGCCGACGGCCAGTTGCACGACACCAAGGCGATCATCCCCGACCGCTGTTATGCCACCCTCTACCAAGCCACGATCGAAGACTGCAAGCAACATGGCGCACTCGATCC
>CAYUYI010000441.1:0-2456 GCA_964448995.1 uncultured Propionivibrio sp.
CGAAATCGTCGGCGACAACACCGACGGCTACGGCATGCTGCGCGACATCACCGTTAATCTGGGTTGCCCGGTCGCTGGCAAAAACATTCTGCTGCTCGGCGCGGGCGGCGCGGCACGCGGCGTGATCGGGCCGCTGCTCGAAGAAAAGCCGAGCGCCCTGACTGTCGCCAACCGCACCCTGCCGAAAGCCGAGGCGCTTCAGCAACAATTCGCCCATCTCGGCCCGATCGCGGCATGTAGCTACGATGCCCTCGCTGGAAGGTCCTTCGATATCATCATCGACGGCACCTCGACCAGCCTCAACGCAACCATGCCACCGCTGCCCGACGGTCTGTTCGCCCCCGGCAGTTTGGCTTACACGATGATGTACGGCCAATCCGGCTCACCCTTCCGTACTTTTGCCGAGGCCCAAGGGGCCGAACGTTTATCCGAAGGACTCGGCATGCTGGTCGAGCAGGCCGCCGAAGCCTTTTACGTCTGGCGAGGTATCCGACCCGATGGCAAGCCGGTCATGGATTGGCTGCAAGCGAAGCAGTGAGCCGTCCCCAGGCAGCCGCGCTCACCGCCCGCTGGCTCAAGCGTCTCTTGCTGGGGGTCGTCACCATCGCCATATTGTACGAGGGCTGGCTATTCGGCTGGATTCTGTGGTGGCGGCAGGTTGATCCGGAGACCACGCGCTTCATGGAGATCCGGCTCGAGGAATTGCGCGCCAGAAACCCCAAGGCCCAACTGCAGCACCAGTGGGTCGAGTATGGGGCAATCTCGGCACATCTCAAGCGAGCGGTGATCGTTGCCGAGGACGACCTCTTCGTCAATCATCATGGTTTTGACTGGAAAGGCATCCAGAAAGCCATGGAGCGCAACGAACAGCGCGGCAAGATCGTCGCCGGTGGCTCGACGATCACGCAGCAATTGGCCAAAAATCTGTTGCTCACGCCGGACAAAACGCCCTGGCGCAAAGCTCAGGAAGCCGCCATCGCAATCATGATCGAAGCCACCTGGAGCAAGCGGCGTATTTTCGAGGTCTATCTGAATGTAATCGAGTGGGGTAACGGCATCTTCGGCGCCGAAGCCGCCGCACGCCATCACTTCGGGGTTTCTGCCGCCCAACTTTCCCCGGCACAGGCAGCCCGGCTGGCCAGCATGGTGCCCAGTCCACGCTACTACGACCGTCATCCGGACTCAGCCAGTCTCGCCTTTCGTAGTGAAACCTTGCTAGGCAGAATGCCGTCTGCACAGATACCCTGAGCGACAATACCTCTCTGCCCGCGTGCTAGAATTGCCGCCGGTTGGAATACCCGGCAACGCAGGAGGACGCCCGATGAGCGAAGAAAAGAGCATCCCGGAGAATCTCGATACCGTCAAGGAACTGCTTGCCAAGCGAAAACTCGTCGAGGAACAGGCACATCGACAGGAAACACCGCGCCACGAACCGACCGAGGAGGCGGTGCACAAGCCGCATCCGGCCGGACTGCACTCGCTCCTCGAACGGCTGCCGCTGAGTGAAATCGCCGCCATCATTGAAGCCCTTGAACCCGAGGAGCGCTTGCTGGTCTGGAACGAAGTGCGTGAGGAGCGCGGGGAGGCCATCCTCGAAATTCTTTCCGATGAGATCCGCGAAGACCTGATCTGCGACAGTCACCTGCGTAACGAAAAAACCTCGGTCACTGCCTTCGAGTTGCGCAACGGACGCCTCAGCCAGATCAACGTCAACACGCCGTACGACCTGCGTTGCCTGAAGCCGATCTGGGTCGATCTGGTGGCGCCGACACCGGAAATTCGCGCCTGGGTCGGGCGCTTTTTCGACGTTCAGTTACCCAACCCGAGCAACCTGACCGACCTGGAGGCGAGCGCACGCTTCTACGTCGAGGACAACGGTGAAGTGCATTTGCACTCCGACTTTCTGCTCGATACCAAGGAAGAGTCGCGCAACGTCGCAGTCGCCCTGATTCTGCACCGCGACGTGCTGTTTTCCGTACGCCCAGAAGAACTGCCGGTCTTTCGCCTGCAGCGGCTGCGCGCACGGACGCAGCCAGGCTATGTCACCGATGGCAAGGACGTACTGCTCGATCTTTACGCCGCCGACGCAGAGTACTCCGCCGACGCGCTCGAAGATGTCTATGCGGCACTGGGCGAGGTCAGCAAACACGTGCTCGGCACCGAAGTGACCGATACCGAGGCGGCCAAGATTCTGGCCGACATCGCGCGCGAGGAAGACCTCAACGGCCGCATCCGGCGCAACGTGCATGACAGCCGGCGCGCCGTTTCCTTCCTGATGCGCGGCAAGTTTCTCAACACCAGCCAACTCGAAGATGCGCGCCAGATCATCCGCGACATCGAGTCGCTTGACGGCCACACGTCATTCCTCTTCGGCAAGATCAACTTCCTGATGGACGCGACGGTCGGCTTCATCAACATCAACCAGAACAAGGTCATCAAGATTTTCTCGGTGGCCT
>CAYUYI010000442.1:0-2452 GCA_964448995.1 uncultured Propionivibrio sp.
TCGGCGGTGTCGTTTAATGGAGATTCAAGCGTTCGCAACTCACTTGGCCGGGAGCGCAGGCACTTTGATCACGGCATGCAGCCTCCTTGGTCTGCTCGTTGGCAGTTTCCTCAACGTCGTCATTCATCGCCTCCCCAAGATGATGGAGAACGAGTGGCGGAACCAGTGCGCCGAACTGCATGGAGACGCTCCGGTTGAGGACGAGCCATTTTCGTTGATCCGACCGCGTTCGCGGTGCCCCAACTGCGGCCACCCGATTTCCGCTTTGGAAAACATCCCGATCCTCAGCTGGCTCTGGCTTCGCGGAAAATGCTCGGACTGTCAGGCGCCGATTTCCCCGCGCTATCCGCTCGTGGAGGCCGTGACCGGCCTGTGTTCCGCTGCTGCCGCCGCCTACTTCGGTTACGGCTGGATGCTGCTCGGTGCTTTGCTGCTGATTTGGTCATTGATCGCGTTGACGTTCATCGATGCCGACACGCAACTGCTCCCTGACTCGATTACGCTGCCGCTACTCTGGATGGGTCTGTGTTTCAATCTCTTCGGCGTATTCGCCGACCTGTCATCAGCGGTCCTCGGTGCGATGGTCGGCTACCTTTCGTTGTGGTCCGTTTACTGGGCTTTCAAGCTGGTCACCGGCAAGGAAGGGATGGGTTACGGTGACTTCAAATTGCTGGCAGCACTCGGTGCCTGGCTTGGCTGGCAAATGCTGCCGCTAATCATTCTGCTATCTTCCTTGGTCGGCGCCGCGGTCGGTATCGTATTGATCATACTGGCACGGCAAGGACGCCACGTCCCGATCCCGTTCGGCCCCTATCTGGCCGCCGCCGGCCTGATTGCCCTGATCTGGGGCAAGGATCTGACGCAAATGTACTTGCGCCTCATCTAATCGCTTGAATCCAAGGCAATAATCCCCATCTTAGGCACACGGGGTACCCAAGGAAAGCCGTGCTTTCGGGTATAATCTTTGGTTTTGCAGTTCTTGAGGTTCGCCATGCCGATTTACGCCTATCGTTGCAACGCCTGTGGTTTTGAAAAGGATCATTTGCAGAAACTGAACGATCCGGCATTGACTACCTGCCCGGAATGCGGGCAGCAGGCCTATGACAAGCAACTCACTGCCGCGGGTTTCCAACTCAAGGGCCAGGGGTGGTACGCGACTGATTTCAAGGGTGCAGGCAAGCCAGCACCAAAGCCTGAACCGGCCTGTCAGGCCTGCCCCGGAGCCGAGGCGTGCGCAAGCAGTTAATCAAACGCTATTTCATCACCGGCCTGCTGATCTGGGTTCCACTCGCGATCACGGCTTGGGTGCTGTCATTGATCGCATCGGTGGCCGACCGGACCTTGCTTCTGCTGCCTGAGTCTCTGCGTCCGCATGCCGTGCTCGGCTACGATATTCCTGGTATCGGTATCGCGGTGACATTGCTCGTTGTTTTTGCGACCGGCGTGCTGGCCGCAAATTTCATCGGGGAACGACTGGTTCGCTGGTGGGAAGGGCTGCTCAACCGAATTCCGGTGGTCAATAAGATTTACAATGCCGTCAAACAGGTCTCGGACACACTGTTTTCCTCTTCAGGAGAGGCTTTCCGCAAGGCGCTGCTGATCCGCTACCCCCATCAGGATGCGTGGACCATCGCTTTCCTGACGGGCACACCTGGCGGCGACGCCGCCAATCATCTGCCAGACGACTATGTCAGCGTCTATGTACCGACCACCCCCAACCCGACGTCGGGTTTCTTCCTGATGATGCGCCGACGTGATGTCATCGAACTCGACATGGATGTTGACGAAGCCCTGAAATACATCATTTCAATGGGGGTCGTTGCTCCCTCGCCCCGAATCAGGTAACAATCCAGCCTCTGCCCACAACCCTTTTCTTGCTCCACACCGGAATCAGCATGCGAACCCATTACTGCGGACAACTCAACTCTTCAACTATCGGCCAGGAAGTCACCCTGTGTGGCTGGGCGCATCGTCGCCGCGACCACGGCGGCGTCATCTTCATCGACCTGCGCGACCGCGAAGGTCTCGCGCAGGTCGTCTGCGATCCGGATCGAGCAGACATGTTCAAGATCGCGGAAGCCATCCGCAACGAGTTCTGCCTGAAAATCACCGGCAAGGTGCGTGCGCGTCCGGCCGGATCGGTCAATCCGAACATTGCCAGCGGCGAAGTCGAAATTCTCTGCCACGAAATCGAAATCCTGAACCCGTCGGTCACGCCGCCGTTCCAGCTCGACGAAGAAAACCTGTCGGAGAACGTCCGCCTCCAGCACCGCGTCATCGATCTGCGTCGCCCGCAGATGCAGAAGAACATGATGCTGCGCTACAAGACGGCGATGGCTTTCCGCCGCTATCTCGACCAGGCCGGCTTCATCGACATCGAAACGCCGATGCTGACCAAGAGCACGCCGGAAGGCGCTCGCGACTATCTGGTTCCGTCACGCGTCAACGACGG
>CAYUYI010000443.1:0-2425 GCA_964448995.1 uncultured Propionivibrio sp.
CGCCGGGCACTACGTCAAGATGGTGCACAACGGCATCGAATACGGCGACATGCAGTTGATCTGCGAAGCCTACAACATCATGAAGACCGGCCTCGGCATGAGCGCCGACGAGATGCACACGGTGTTTGCCGACTGGAACAAAGGCGATCTCGACAGCTATCTGATCGAAATCTCGCGCGATATCCTCGGCAAGAAGGACGACGACGGCCAACCGCTGGTCGACAAGATCCTCGACACCGCCGGCCAGAAAGGCACCGGCAAATGGACGGTGATCAACTCGCAGGACCTCGGCATTCCGATCACGCTGATGGCCGAAGCCGTGTATTCGCGCTGCGTGTCGGCACTCAAGGATGAGCGCGTGCTGGCTTCGCAGAGCCTGTCCGGCCCCAACCCGGCACTGACTGAAATCGCGGGCGATGCGGCCAAAAAAGCGGCGTTTGTCGAAGACATCCGGCAGGCCCTCTACGCCTCGAAGATCATCAGCTATGCCCAAGGCTACATGCTGATGCGCGCGGCGGCCAAGGAATACGGCTGGAACCTCAACTACGGCGGTATCGCGCTGATGTGGCGTGGCGGCTGCATCATCCGCTCGCGCTTCCTTGGCAAGATCAAGGATGCCTTCGACAAGAACCCGGCGCTCTCCAACCTGCTGCTCGACGACTACTTCAAGGGCGAAATCAGCAAGGCGCAGGCTGGCTGGCGCAATGTGGTGGCCATGGCCGCGCTCAAAGGCATTCCGGTGCCTGCGTTCAGCACGGCGCTGGCCTTCTTCGACCAGTACCGCAATGCCGTGCTGCCAGCCAACCTGCTGCAGGCCCAGCGCGACTACTTCGGCGCTCACACCTACGAACGGCTTGACAAGCCACGCGGTGAATTCTTCCACACCAACTGGACCGGCAAGGGCGGCACGACGGCGTCGACGACCTACAACGTCTAAACACGACGTAATCCAAAAACAACGGGGCGCGACAATTCGCGCCCCGTTGTTTTTGGGTCGTTACTGCCGGAAACGGGCGATCCGCGACGTCGCCAGATCAATCGCCGTATTGGCGATGACGCCAGGGAAACCCTTCTCGACGAACACGCGGCGCATGTCGTCGACCATCGTCTGCCCCATGCCCCCCAGCGAGACAACCGAATAGCCGCCCAAATGCGGCGTGACGATGACGTTCTTTGTGGATAGCAGGACGTGGTCGCCGCCAATCGGCTCGCCTTCAACGACGTCGGTGGCATAGCCGCCCAGCTTGCCGGATTCCAGTGCGGCGATCAGGTCCGCTTGATTGAAAATTTCCCCGCGGCAGGTATTCACCAGAATCGTCCCCGGATTCATCGCCGCCAGCTGCGGCGCACAAAGCATGCGCGAAGTCTCTTTTGTCAGCGGACAATGCAGCGTGATGATGGCGCTCTGGGCCAGCAACTCGTCGAACGTGACTTTGGTGGCATGGCGCGCGGCCACTTCTTCGGCACTGACATAGGGATCGTAGGCAATGACCTTGGCCTGAAATCCGAGCGTCAGGATGCGCGCCACCGTCTTGCCGATCGCGCCGATGCCGATCAGGCCGATCGTCGCCCCCTTGAAATCGACCCCGAGCGCCAGCTTGGCGCGTTTGGCCCATTGGCCGGCCTTGACGACATCGGCGCCTTCGCAGATGCGTCGCGCCGAGGCATTCATCAGCCCGACAGCCATCTGCGCAACGGATTCGCGCTCGATTTCGGGGCCGACTTTCGAAACCGCGATGCCGAGTTCGGCGCAGGTGGCGAGATCAACGTTATCGCAACCAACGCCATGCCGCGCCAGGAGTTGCAACTTGGGCAAGCCAAGCAGCACTTCGCGGGTATACACCGGCGTGACGCTGGCGATGATGCCGTCCGCACCCGCCAGTTTTTCATGGAACACAGCCGCTGGCGCATTGTTCGGGATATCGACGCGAACCAGATCGGCGAATTTTTCGAGCACACGCAGATGTTCGGGGAAAGACACCCCAAAGGAACTGGAATTGACGATGGCGATCAGTATTTTTTTGCTCATGACATGATTCCTGTTAATTGAGAGAGGGTTTCTTTTCTTTCTTCGTTTTCCGGACCAGACTGATTTCCTTGCGCACCGGCCTGGTCTTCAATGCCTTCAGTGGCCGCAACCCCTGGCGGGCGAGCAACGGCGTACGTAGCGACTGGCGTACGGCGAAGTAGCGGCCAGCGAGTTCTTCGTAGATGGCCACGTTCTCGGCAATCGGCTCGACCACCCGCGCGCCCTGCATCACTCGCCGGGAGCTTTCCAGCAAATCGGCGCTGCGCCCGTACCGCGCCAGATTCGCTGCCCCGACGATCCCGGCCTCAGGGTCATGCGACAGGCGAATCGGCAGATTCAACGTATCCGCCATGATCTGCATCCACTGCAAGTTCGGCGTGCCGCCACCACCAAGCC
>CAYUYI010000444.1:0-2419 GCA_964448995.1 uncultured Propionivibrio sp.
ATCCTGCGTTACGCGATCGACTTTCGGCGTGTGTCGATGTCTGGGCGCCGGCAGTCATGCCGAGCGCCGAGGCAATCGTCCGGCTTGCTGCGTCTCGCTTAGCTCGAGGCGAGACGGGTGATCCAGCAGATGCTGTGCCCTTGTATGTTCGGGATAAGGTGGCCAAGACCGTGGCCGAACGTCTTGCAGAGGGGGGGCGGGCCTGATGAGTGCTGTACTCGAACCGCGTGTCGAGATGTTTCCCATGACCATGCAGGATCTGGATGAGATTTTGCGGATCGAGTATCGCGTCTATCCGTACCCATGGAGTCGTGCGAATTTCGCCGATTCGATGAATAGTGGCTATAGCTGCTGGGTGTGTCGCATGGGCGGAGAGTTGATCGGCTATTTTGTCTTGATGATGGCGGTCGATGAAGCGCACTTGCTCAACATCAGCGTGGCGGAGAAGCGGCAAGGGATGGGTTTTGGCGCCCGATTGTTGCGCTCGGCCATGGATGTGGCCCAGAAAACGGGCGGGAAAAGCCTGTTGCTCGAGGTGAGATTGTCGAACGAAAATGCGCTGTCGCTCTATCGCAATTATGGCTTTCAGCAAATTGGTGTCCGGCGCGGCTACTACCCCGCTGAAACCGGGCGGGAAGATGCGCTGGTGTTGAGCCGCGAACTGGTTGGCGGGGTGTGTGCATGAGCCTTTCACGCAAGGGGCTTCTGGATGAAATGGGTTTGTCACCGCAATGGGTGTTGCGCGAAGCATCGCCGAACGCCCATGAGACGAAATCGGCGCAGCGGTCGGACAGTCAATCCATTGCTATTGCTCAAGAGGCGGTACAAGAGAATGTTCCGGGAGCCGCGACTTCCGCAGTGAATGTCGCTCAGATGGATTGGCCGACCTTGCGTCAAACGATTCAGGAATGCCGTGCCTGCGGTCTTTGCTCAAAACGCCGGCAGGCTGTGCCGGGTGTGGGTGACGAGCAGGCTTCCTGGCTGTTCATTGGTGAGGGACCTGGGGCGGAAGAGGATGCTCGCGGTGAGCCATTTGTTGGTCAGGCTGGAAAACTTCTCGATTCGATGCTTGCTGCAATTGATCTCGCGCGGGGTGAGGATGTCTATATTGCCAATGCGGTCAAATGTCGTCCGCCAGGCAACCGGACGCCGGATGCGGCCGAAATGGCAGCGTGTTGGCCGTATTTACGGCGGCAGATCGATCTGATCCATCCGAAGTTGATTGTTTTGCTGGGTAAGGCAGCGGTTTTCGCCGTACTCGGGGAAGAGGGCTCTCTGGCGAGCCTGCGGGGGAAATCGCTGGCTTTTCGCGATGGTGATCTGGAAATTCCGGTCGTGGTGACCTATCACCCCGCTTATCTGCTGCGTAACCTTCCGGATAAGGCCAAGGCATGGGAAGACTTGTGCCGCGCACGGCAATTGATGCGGGGCCTGACGGCGGTCACCTGATCAGTGGCTACACGTGTCGTCGAGATGGATGACGTCGTCCCGTTCGCGCTGGTTGGCCTCATGGCGCCGTTTCACGAGCATCATGCTGCCGCTCACAAACAGGCCAAACAGCGTGATGACTGCGTAGATTGACAGATCCATCCGCACCATCAGGTAGTACAGGCAGGTCATAACGAGAATCGACAGGTTCTCGTTGAAGTTTTGTACGGCAATCGAATGGCCTGCGCCCATCAGAATGTGCCCGCGATGCTGCAGCAGCGCATTCATCGGCACGACGAAAAATCCTGACAGTCCGCCAATAATGATGAGCAGCGGGACGGCAATCCACATGTCGTGAACGAAATTCATCACCAGAACAACGATACCCATCGCGATGCCGAGCGGGATGACACGCACCGATTTGCGTAGCGTGATTATCTTGGCCGCCGCGACCGCCCCCAGCGCCACACCGATGGCAACGACGCCCTGAAGCATGCTCGATTTCGAAAGGTCGAGGTGGAGTGCGGCCTCTGCCCACTTGATTACGATGAATTGCAAGGTGGCTCCCGCGCCCCAGAATAGCGTGGTGACTGCCAGTGATACTTGTCCGAGGCGGTCACGCCAGAGCAGGATCATGCAGTGATTGAATTCTCGAATCAGGTGCCAGGGGTTTTTGTGCAGTGCCTTGTGGTCGACGCCGGTTTCCGGGATGTAGAGATTGAAGATCGAGGCAATGATGTAGAAGGCCGCGACGAAAACGAGGGCCATCTCGCTGATGGTATCGATCCCGGTCTCGATGATCGGGAAATCGAAACCGAGAAGTCGGGAGGCCACTGTCGGCTGAATCAGCGTGCCGCCGATGACGACGCCGAGAATGATGGCGCCGACGGTCAGCCCCTCAATCCAGCCATTGGCGACGACCAACAGGCGATGCGGTAGATATTCAGTCAGGATTCCATACTTGGCGGGGGAATAGGCGGCCGCACCGAGT
>CAYUYI010000445.1:0-2407 GCA_964448995.1 uncultured Propionivibrio sp.
TTTGATTCCCGCGCATTTTCGCCGCACGAAACCCATGCACAAGTGCCCGACCCCGGCTGCAACGCCAGCGGCCCATCCCGCATTCGAGCAATGGCTTGGGCATTTCTCGACCACGATATTGATCGTTTTCCTCACCAGCTTGGCGATCGTGTTCTCGCTGTTGCGTGCCGGACACGCTGACGCTGGGCGCGTTGTCGTGTTCCTGGCAATTAGCACAATCATCATGGCACTCTTCCGGGTTCTCTATCGTCTGTACCATGCTGCCTGTCCGGACTGCGAGACACCGATGACGGCAACCCGCGCCATGGGAACCGGAAGGGTTGTTGCGCGTTGCCGGCACTGTGCCAAAAATTGGATTCTCTGCGAGCCCCGTGCCGATTGATCAATGTCCCGCGCCAATAACGTCAAGGCTTACGATCCCGTCAACGCTGGGTCAACGCCTCAATTGCCTTGGCCTCACGACAAACAATGCGATTGGCAACGATTTGGCGGTGCGCGGCCTGATTGAGCTGAAGCGTCGCCGCTTGGTATTGGTGTAACGCCTCGACAAAACGCTGGACACAGCAGTGCAGGTTATCAATGGACTTGGGCATGGCGATTTTCCGTGTAAAAACGAGGGAAACAACACCCTACCAAGACCTATTTACGAATCCGTGACACTTTTCTTGCAAGCGGCTGACGCGGGATGGCTCACGCGGACATACCGATCGCGTACCACCCACCACAACCGAACGCCAAGCAGCCAGAAAACGACCAGCGCATAGAGACTGACAGTGCCGAAGTCGTTCTTCCCTGCCTTATGCCACCAGTAATGCAGGATCGCCGCAACGGCAATCGCATAGACCAGCTTGTGCAGTTGCACCCAATGACGTCCAAGGCGGCGGATCATGCCCTTGGTCGAGGTAGCGGCCAGCGGAATGAGCAACACGAAGGCGACAAACCCCGCTGTGATGAACGGGCGCTTGATCACGTCCTTCCACATGGCCGTCGGGTCCAACCCCTGATCGATCCAGACCCACAGGGCAACATGCAGGACAGCGTAGAAAAAGCTGTAGAGACCGAGCATGCGGCGCAATTTGAGCCAGTACCCTTGCCCGCTCAGGCGGCGCAACGGCGTCATTGACAGCGAAAGGCAGAGAAAGACCAGCGCCCAGGTCCCGGTCGAGCGGGTCACGAACTCCAGCGGATTGGCGGTCAAGCCGTCATGCATACCCAACCAGACCAACCGCGCCAAGGGCAGCAGGCTGGCAAGAAACACCCCCAGTCGGAAAATATCGAAGGGCTGAATTTTCTTCATTGCCGTACCACGGCGCATTGCCCTCAGAAAAATTTCTTCAGATCCATCCCGGCATACAGCGACGCAACCTGCTCGGCATAACCGTTGAACATCAGCGTCTTGCGCTTGGGGGCGAATAATCCGCCACCTTCGCCGATGCGTACCTCCGTCGCCTGGCTCCAACGCGGGTGGTCGACAGCCGGATTGACGTTGGAGTAGAACCCGTATTCATTCGGTGCCGATACGGCCCAGCTGTTCTTCGGTTGCGTTTCGGTAAAGCGGATGCGTACGATCGACTTGGCACTCTTGAAGCCATATTTCCATGGCACGACAAGCCTCACCGGTGCGCCGTTCTGTTTTGGCAGCACTTCACCGTACAGCCCGAACGTCATCAAGGTCAGCGGGTGCATCGCCTCATCAAGGCGTAGCCCTTCGATGTACGGCCATTCGAGAATCGGCACCGAAAGCCCCGGCATCTGCTTCTTGTCACCCAGCGTTACGAATTCAACGTATTTGGCATTCCCGGTCGGCTCGACATGGCGGATCAGTTCGGCCAAGGGGATGCCAATCCACGGCACGACCATCGACCAGCCTTCGACGCAACGCAGTCGATAAACACGCTCCTCCAGCGGTGCGAGTTTGAGCAGTGCGTCAATGTCATAGACCTTCGGCCTCTTGACGTGCCCCTCGACCGCCACGGTCCAGGGCCGGGTGATCAGAGAATGCGCATTTTTTGCCGGATCAGCCTTGTCCACGCCGAATTCGTAGAAATTGTTGTAGGTCGTGACGTCCTTGTATGGCGTGATCTTGTCCATGACCACGAACTGCGGATTGGTTGCGGCAGCCAGTCTGCTTGCGGAAGCATTTGGCGAGGTCGTGGCGGCAAAGGCCGCACGGGAAAACCAGGGCGTCAGCGCAGTGCCGAACACGCCGGCGGCCGCCGCCCGAATCAGTGCGCGGCGCTGCTCGAAAACCTCGCGTGGCGTGATTTCAGCGGCGGGGATTGGTTGCCCCAGGATGTCACGACGTTTCATATGCACGCTCCCCACAGGTTGCAACAACGGCGCCAAGACGTTGATTCGTTGTTTGCTAGAATCGCATTCACGGTGGCGATTGATGAAATTTGAGCGA
>CAYUYI010000446.1:0-2403 GCA_964448995.1 uncultured Propionivibrio sp.
GCCCTGCTGCGCAAGCACTGCAGCGAATTCCGGCTGGCCCTGGCGCTCACGCTGGTGCTCGGCGGCGCGCTCGGCAACGTCATCGACCGCATCCGCTTCGGCGCCGTCGTCGATTTCATCCAGTGGCATGTGGCCGGCTACTATTGGCCCGCCTTCAATGTCGCCGATTCGGCCATCACGCTCGGCGCCATCCTGCTGATCTGGGATCAACTGCGTGCGAAACCGGCGACGGACGACGCGGTCGAATAGGATTCAATTTGCCAACCACGGTGGGCACGGCGAGAACCTTTTCCCTGTTTTTTCGCCGTGTTCGCCGTGCACGCCGTGGTTAATGCTTTTATCGAATCCATAGAGTAACGTTCATGCAAATCATCCTCGCCAATCCGCGCGGCTTCTGTGCCGGTGTCGAGCGCGCCATTGCCATCGTCGAGCGCGCCATCGAAAAATTCGGCGCGCCGATCTACGTGCGCCATGAAGTTGTGCATAACAAGTTCGTCTGCGACGATCTGCGCGCCAAGGGCGCCATCTTCGTCGAGGAACTGAGCGAAGTCCCCGCTGGACAGACCGTCATTTTCAGCGCCCACGGCGTTTCAAAAGCGGTGCGCGCAGAAGCGGAGCAACGCGGACTGCGCGTTTTCGACGCCACCTGCCCACTGGTCACCAAGGTGCATTCCGAAGTCGCCCGCCTGCGCAAGGAAGGCCGTGAAGTCATCATGATCGGCCACAAGGGTCATCCGGAAGTCGAAGGTACGATGGGACAAAGCACGGAGGGCATGTATCTCGTCGAAACGCCGGAAGATGTCCGCTCCCTGAACGTCAACGCGCCAGACCGACTGGCGTATGTCACGCAGACGACGCTGTCGGTTGACGATGCAGACCGGGTGGTCAAGGCATTGAAGTCTCGTTATCCGAGCATCATCGGCCCGAAGCGCGATGACATCTGCTATGCCACACAAAATCGCCAGGACGCGGTCAAGGCACTGGCAAAATCAACGGATGTAGTCTTGGTTGTTGGTTCACGGAATAGCTCAAACTCAAATCGCCTCCGCGAAGTGGCTGAGCTCAACAACACACGCGCGTATCTCGTCGACGAAGCAGGGCAAATAGAACTCAGTTGGCTGAAAAATACAAATCGGGTTGGAATAACGGCAGGAGCTTCGGCACCGGAAACTCTGGTTCGACAAGTCTTGGAGCATCTAGCACAGGGACATGAAGAGCGCGTGATACATCTGCAGGGTGTTGAAGAAAACGTAACGTTTGCTCTGCCAAAAGAGTTGTTAAAAAACGGATGAATCAGCTATTTCGATGCCTAATCGAACGCAAGAGACACGACCTGCTGTTCAAGAATTTGCTTATTTCTATCGGTAGATCGCACCTTCAGCGGCAAAAAATGGAGGGTTGGCGCTAGCCAGAGCTCTATCACGTCAGGAATTTCCTCTGATGAAAACACCAGTTTCATCGCACTGACTTTGCCAAACGCCTGAAGATGGAAATCTTCAGTTCCGGCCAGTGTGTAGGAAAAAAGCGCATAGGTCTTCCCGTCAGCTATCATGAGTTTCCCACTGGGCAACTTGGGCGGGCGGATCATGAACTGGTACAACATGCTTTGTCGATCCAGAATACCGTCTGGCATTCGCCCAACACGTACGCTACGGTCCTCACTTGCGTTTGAAGATGTTCCCGGTGACGAGACGAGAGCAAGGAGTTGCTCGGACAAATCGCCCTGCGCACGAAACCCGCTGGTAAGTAGTCCATTTTTCAGTACTTTGCCAACAATAGACACCCCCCACCGCTTTTCTGGCGCATTTCCCGGACTACTATTCTCTTTAATACTCAGTTCAAAATTCCCGGCGTGATCTGCCGCGTAGGTCTGTGTGCCGGCTCCGAGGGGACGTCTATCCGCTCCCGAAAACAACTCAAACCCGATCTCGACCCGCTTCAAGGGAACCGCTGAAGCGTGAAATGGTGCCCCTGTCATCGGTTCTACCTGAATGGATTTGGTGCGCTCAATTTGAGATTGTTTTGCCGCAGGCAAGGCATTGACTGCATGCTCGGACGCAACTTTCTTATCGATCGGCCGGAGCAACCGCGGTGATGAAGCACTTTTGGAAACATCCGGCCTCGATGATGAGAGTTCTGACAGAACGTCTGACTTCTCATTATTCCGACCGGGATCGGGAATTTCCGCGACAGGTGATTCTTTCTGAACCAGTGAAACGCGAAAAGGCCTCTGTGACGAGGCTGTACCCGTCAGGAGAACATTACCGAACGTCGCCAGCAATGTCCCATGCACGGCTATTGATGCCAACAATGCAAGCAAAATTCGATGCCGACCACGTCCGAGACACATCTGTAGCGACTCGGCGACATCTATCGACCCCAAAAAAGCCTGCGGCCCCCTCA
>CAYUYI010000447.1:0-2390 GCA_964448995.1 uncultured Propionivibrio sp.
CGCCGCCATTTCCTCGACCGGAAACAGCGTGCCGGTCTCGTTGTTGGCCCACATCGCCGAGACAATGGCCGTGCGCGGCGAAAGCAGGGACTTGTATTCGTCCATGTCCAGCCGGCCTTTCTTGTCGACCTTGAGGCGATGGATGACGACACCCTCTTTCTCCAGATGCTCGCACAGCGCCAGGATGGCCGGATGTTCGACAACGGTGGTGATGATCTGCTTGCGCTCGGGCTGCGCCCTGAGTGCCGAGAGAATTGCTGTCGAATCGGACTCCGTGCCGCACGAGGTGAAGATGATTTCCGACTCGAACTCGGCGCCCAGCAACCTCTGAACGCTGATACGCGCATCCCTGAGCCCCTGCGCGACCTGGTTGCCAAAGCTGTGCATCGACGAAGCATTGCCGAACTGCTCGGTGAAGTACGGCAGCATGGCTTCGACCACGGCCGGATCGCAGGCCGTCGTTGCGTTGTTGTCGAGATAGATCGGGGTCATGATTTGTCCTTGGAAAAGCGATTAACCACAGCGGGCACGGCGAATACGGCGAAGAACCGGAAAATGGACAAGACTCAAGCTTCTCGCCGTGTTCGCCGTGGTTAAGGAAGGCTTTATCTCCGCGTCGGCATGCCCAGCAGGCCGGCCGGCAGTAACTGGACGAATTCGCCCAGCGCCTCGACAAGCTGCGCCTGGATGCCGGAGAGCGTGGCCTGCTCCATCATGCAACCCTGACACGCTCCCTTGAGATTGACGTAGATGTTCTTGCCGTCGATCTCGACCACTTCGATATCGCCGTGGTCGCGCTGCAGCATCGGGCGGATGGCTTCGATGGTTTCCTCGATCTTGCGCATGCGCTGGAAATTGGTCAGGCGCGGCGGGACAGACGGCTCCGCCGCTATCCGTGGCGCGGCAACAGCGACGGGGTGCACAGTCGGCGGTTGCGCAGGCTTCGGGGCATCCGCCAGTGCTGGCGGCATGGGCGCCGTACAGCGTTCGGCCGATACGTTGGCCAGAATTTCCTCGATGCCCTCGTGGCAGCTGCAGCAGCCGCCGCCGGCCTTGGTGTAGTGCGTCACCTGTTCGACCGTGGTCAGGTTGTTGGCGCGCACCACGTCCTCGATCAATAGCGAATCGACGGCAAAGCACTTGCACACCATCGCGCCTTCTTCGTGCTCATCGACCCAGGCTTCGCCGCGGTAGTTGGCCACGGCGGCCTGCAGGGCCTCGCGACCCATGACAGAACAATGCATCTTTTCCGGTGGCAAGCCGTCAAGGTAGTCGGCAATCTGCTGATTGGACACGTTGAGCGCCTCATCGAGCGTCATGCCCTTGACCATCTCGGTCAACGCCGATGACGAGGCGATCGCCGATCCGCAACCGAAGGTCTGGAAATGGGCATCGATAATGCGTTCACTTTCCGGTTCGACCTTGAGCATCAATCGCAGCGCATCGCCGCACTGGATCGACCCGACGTCGCCAATGGCGTTGGCGCCATCCAGCGGCCCGGCGTTGCGCGGATTGAAGAAATGCTCGCGTACTTTTTCGGAATAATCCCACATGTCACGACTCCTTATTCAGACACCGACACACTCAGAAACTCGCGGACTCACAGGCAAGCCGTCAGCGGCGGCCCGGCCGCCGCATTCACGCTGCCACAGGCAATGACGAAAAGCTGTAGCATCCCTTCGGACACACCCGGCTGCAGGCTCCGCAGCCAATACAGTCCTTGGCGTTCTTGATCGTCATCACCGAGGCGGTATCGTCCTCGTCATAATCCTCGTCATCGAGCTCCATTTCCTCGCCACGATCGATGAGGTCGAGCACGTCACGCGAACAGACCTTGTAGCAACGCCCGCAGCCAATGCATTTCTTGGGGTCGATGTTAGTGACGAATTCGGGGGTCCAGACAGTGCCACCGAGTGTCAAGCCAGTAATGTTTTCCATTGCGATTCCTCTTTGTTGGTGGGGGGTTAAGACTCAAAGTCCGGCCACGGCGGGAAATCTGCCGATGATTTCCAGCGCAACCGAGAGATATTTGTCCGCCTCGTCTTTCATTTTCGAGAGACTCTCGAAGCCGAAGCGATGCGCATCACGCAAGGTGCGATCGAGCACAACGAGTTTGCCGACGGTAATGATCACGCGACCAAAGCCTTCATGACTGAGGTGCACCAGTGACACGGCCATCAACCCGCATTCCTTTTCGATCATCACGGCAATACCGTTGTAGAACGCCTTGATGCAGGCCAGCGTCGTTTCGTCGGGATCACCAACCACCGGAATCTCGGCCTTGCGCGCCTTGCTCAGGAGCAACGGCTCAAGCAGGCTGGACGCCGGTTTCCCGTCGTACTGCCCGTAACTATCGAGAGCCCGCATCTGGCGCATCATCTCGCGGACAA
>CAYUYI010000448.1:0-2386 GCA_964448995.1 uncultured Propionivibrio sp.
TGGTGTTGCCGATCGTGCTGATCGGTCTCGCTTCGGTCGCCAATTTTCCGGGCAAGCCCTTCGGCGATGGTACGCTGAAGTTGGCCATCAACTTCATCGGCGAACCGATGAATGCGTTGTTGCTGGGTTTCTTCAGTTGCTTCCTGCTGGTACCGAAACTGAACGAAGAGGTACTTTCCAACTGGGTTGGGCAAGGCATCAAGGATGCGGCAGCGATCATTTTCATTACGG
Organism: uncultured Propionivibrio sp.; assembly: GCA_964448995.1. GTDB lineage: Bacteria > Pseudomonadota > Gammaproteobacteria > Burkholderiales > Rhodocyclaceae > Propionivibrio. Next base: position 232 of record CAYUYI010000448.1, read on the forward strand.
CCGCCGGCGGTTCGCTGGGCGCGCTACTGGCGGCGAGCAAGATTGCCGACTACCTCGGTGCCAGTCTGGCCGTGTTCAATCTCGGCATCTTCCTGCCGTTTGTGATTGCCGCTGCGCTCAAAACGGCACAAGGATCCTCGACCGTTTCCCTGATCACCACGTCGGCCATCATTTATCCGATGCTCGGCACGCTCGGCTTGGCCAGTCCGACGGGCGCGGTGCTGGCGACCATGGCCGTCGGCTGCGGCGCGATGGTGGTGTCGCACGCCAACGACTCTTACTTCTGGGTCGTCTCGCAGTTCTCCGACCTGAAGGTCAATCTTGCCTACAAGTGTCAGACACTTGGCACGCTGGTTCAGGGGCTGGTCGGTATCGCGGTGGTTTACGTACTGAAGATCGTCCTGATCTGAATCGGACGGCTAACGAATCGACCCGGATCGATAGAACCGGGCGAAGCGAAGCACGGGCGGCGTGAGCGTGTCTCTCGCAGTTTTTATAGTGACGCACCGGCAAGCTTGTTCAGAGAGGTACCATGGAGTAGCCTTAAACAAGAGAGAATGGATACCGACGGCAGTGATGCCGTGCTGGGCGGAGTGGGGGAGCCTTGGAATTTTCACTGTGTGTTGTCGATGACGCGAAGTCGGCCTGTCAACTGATCGAGTCGGCCTTTGCCCAAGAATGTCCGGTGCTTGCCTTCGATACGGCCGAGGCGTGCTTGGAGCGCCTTGCCTCGGGATCGCTGGTGCCTGGCGTGTTCCTGCTCGACGTCGATTTGCCGGGCATCGATGGTTATGCGCTTTGCCGCCAGATCAAGGCGAATCACACGCTGCATGAGGTTCCGGTAGTGTTCGTTTCGGGGCTTGACGATCTGGAATCGCGACTGACGGGGTATGACGCAGGCGGCCAGGATTTCATTGTCAAACCGGTCAATCTGGTCGAGCTTCGCCAGAAAATTGAGGCGATTCGACACGTTCACGAGGAGCGTGAACGCTTCCGGCGCCAGATCGAGGATTCGGAAAGTCTGAGCGCACTGGTGATGTCCAACCTCGACGAACAGGCTTTGCTGATTCGCTTCTTGCGTGGCCTGAATTCTTGCGGCGATGCCCGCAGCCTCGTTGCGGCACTGATTGAGCTGGCCCGTGCCTATCGGTTGAAAGGCGTGGTTCAGGTTCGCTTGCCGGATGGCGAATTGACTGCCAGTGAGGCTGGCGAAAACCAGCCGCTCGAGGTGTCGGTGCTCAATCATGTGCGCAAACTGGAGCGCATCTTCGAATTCCGGAGTCGTTCCGTTTACAACTTCGAGAACATCACGCTGATGGTTGGTGACATGCCGCAGCAAGACCCGGAGTTATGCGGGCGCCTTCGGGATCATCTGGCGATTGCCGCCGAGAGCGCACAAGCAAAGCTGCTGGCGCTGCAGGACAAGGGTGAGAACATTCAGGCGCGCAAGGAGGTTGCCAGCCTGATTGAGGCGTTGAAGATTCAGACGCGACGTTTCGATGACAAATATGCCCTGGCGCGTTTTAACGGCGCAACCCTGATGTCGGGCTTGATTCAACAGGTGACTTCGACATTCGCGGCACTGGGCATGACTGACGAACAGGAGCACAAGATCATCGATATGATCGAGTCCAAGGCCGAGGAACTGATCGCGGTCTACGACGCCAGTGGCGATGCCAAGGGGGCGTTCGACGAAATCACCCAGCGTCTGGTGACCGTGCTGGCGGGCATTTCGGCGCGAGAAGACCGGGAAACGTCGTCGGCGTCGACGACCACGGCGACGTCAAAACCCGGGGCGTCTTTGACCGAACCAGCAGGCAGGACGGGTGGCATTGAACTCTTCTGAAATTTGCGTCCAGGCGCTGGTGCCGGACTTCTGGCCGGCGGCGTCGGCGTTGGCTCAGCGGCTTGGATTGCCGCTCGACGGACACGCATCGTATGCTGTGCAGGTCGGACCGGACGGGCTGCAATTCATCGAGACCGGGCCTGCGGCGCCCGGTGCCATCCGCGTCGATTTTCTTGCCGGAGCCGTCGCGCATCGCCGCCAATTCGGCGGCGGCAGTGGCCAGATGATTGCCAAAGCAGTGGGCGTCCAGCCGGGCATTCGTCCAACTGTGCTCGATGCCACCGCCGGCCTCGGACGCGACGCTTTTGT
>CAYUYI010000449.1:0-2377 GCA_964448995.1 uncultured Propionivibrio sp.
GCCTTGCGACGGAGCGGGGTCGCTGCCGACCGGCTCATCCTCGATCCGGGGATGGACCGGCGATTGGTCCATGGCGAAACGGCCGACCTTGCGCCGACCGGCTTCGGGCAACAGGTCCGCGAAGCCATGGACCAGCGCCGCGAGCATCATATCGAACAGCGCGACGCCACGCGCAACAGGGACGGCCGAATCTTCTACCGGCGCAATCTTCTCGCCACCCTGCGCGAGCGGGAAGTTGCGCGCGCCGGTGCGGAGATGGCCGAGGGCAAGGCGCTGCCGTTCCGCGCCGCCAAGGATGGTGAGAGTGTCAGCGGCAAGTTCACCGGGACTGTCCAGCTAACGAGCGGCAAGTTCGCCATCGTGGAAAAGAGCCACGAGTTCACCCTTGTCCCGTGGCGGCCGATCATCGACCGCCAGCTCGGCCGCGAGGTCGCGGGTATCATGCAGGGCGGTTCGGTGTCGTGGCAGTTAGGGCGGCAGCGGGGGTTGGGGCTATAGGAGCCAACGATACCGCATTGCAACGCAACAACTAATTCGATAAGAGCTGCTATTCAATTTCGTAATCGTGGAGCCATCAGCATGGGAAATTCCAAGTCAGCAGACAAGTAAGCCGCAACATCAGAATTGTTGTTGCGGCGCTCTGTAAGACCAATCCCATCTGATTGCTGACGAGCAGACGCTGCCCGGTATCCTTAATCGAGCGGTTGATTCGTCATGACCACCACACGCCCCGCGTGGGCCTATACGCTGCCGGCAGCACTGCTGCTGATGGCTCCTTTCGACATCCTCGCTTCACTGGCGATGGATATTTATCTCCCTGTCGTTCCAGCGATGCCCGGCATCCTGAACACGACGCCCGCTATGATCCAACTCACGTTGAGCCTCTATATGGTGATGCTCGGCGTGGGCCAGGTGATTTTTGGTCCGCTCTCAGACAGAATCGGGCGACGGCCAATTCTACTTGCGGGCGCAACGGCTTTCGTCATTGCGTCTCTGGGAGCAGCTTGGTCTTCAACTGCACCGGCCTTTGTCGCTTTCCGTCTACTTCAAGCAGTGGGCGCGTCGGCCATGCTGGTGGCGACGTTCGCGACGGTTCGCGACGTTTATGCCAACCGTCCTGAGGGTGTCGTCATCTACGGCCTTTTCAGTTCGATGCTGGCGTTCGTGCCTGCGCTCGGCCCTATAGCCGGTGCGCTGATCGGCGAGTTTTGGGGATGGCAGGCGATCTTCATCACACTGGCTGCACTGGCTTCGCTCGCACTCTTAAACGCCAGTTTCAGGTGGCATGAAACCCGACCGTTGGATCAGGCCAGAACGCAACGATCTGTTTTGCCGATCTTCGCGAGTCCGGCCTTTTGGGTTTACACGGTCGGATTTAGTGCCGGCATGGGCACATTCTTCGTTTTCTTCTCGACAGCCCCCCGTGTTCTCATAGGCCAAGCCGGCTATTCCGAGATCGGATTTAGCTTGGCCTTCGCGACTGTCGCGCTGGTCATGGTCACGACAACCCGCTTCGCAAAGTCCTTCGTTGCCAAATGGGGTATCGCGGGATGCGTAGCGCGCGGGATGGCGTTGCTCGTTTCCGGCGCGATCCTGTTGGGGATCGGCCAACTTTTCGGATCGCCGTCATTTTTCAGCTTCATCCTGCCGATGTGGGTTGTCGCGGTCGGCATTGTCTTCACGGTGTCCGTTACCGCCAACGGCGCACTTGCGCAGTTCGACGACATCGCTGGATCAGCGGTTGCGTTCTACTTCTGCATCCAAAGCCTGATAGTCAGTATCGTCGGGACATTGGCGGTGACGCTGTTAAACGGCGATACAGCGTGGCCCGTGATTTGTTACGCCACGGCAATGGCAGTGCTGGTGTCGTTGGGGCTGGCGCTCCTTCGATCCCGTGATGCTGCCACCGAGAAGTCGCCAGTCGTCTAGCCGACGACTGGAAGCAAGCCCGCTCCGATGCGGCGCAATAATCTTCGAAACCTCGTGAATGGCGGTATCCTGTCTGGCAAGATACCGCTCATTTCCCTTGTCCCGTGGCGGCCGGTCATCGACCGCCAGCTCGGCCGTGAGGTCATGGGCATCGTGCAAAGCGGATCGGTGTCGTGGCAGTTGGGGCGGCAAAGGGGCATAAGCCTCTAATCTGTTGTAGATGAACGCAGCCGCTCGAAACCAGCGATGAGGCTGTCGAGTCCGAAGTTGAACGCAGCATCCATGCCGTCTGTTTCCAACTCGTGAAACAGATCGTGCAGGAAGGACGACGGTGCTTGCTCGGACACATCTGGCCTGTCCGGAACTCTCTCATCGGCATCAGATGCCTGCTGCTCGAGAACGGAACCGACCACATAGTGACTGACCGCCCGGAGCGCCCAAACAGCGT
>CAYUYI010000450.1:0-2374 GCA_964448995.1 uncultured Propionivibrio sp.
TCTTGCGCATGCGATAGCGCAGCCAGATGGCCAAGCCATTCATCGTCAGCACCATCGCCATCAGCACCAGACCGGCGGCAGCGGCGTTGATTTCGAAGGCCGGATCGGGGCGCGAAGTCCAGTTGAAAATCTGGATCGGCATGACGGTAAAAGGCGCCATTGCCCAGTCGAACAGCCCCGCCGTTGAACCGTCGCCCAGCGTGGAGAACGGCGCCGGCGGGAGGAAGGCGATAAAGGTCAGCGCGCCGATGGTGATGATCGGCGCCGTCTCGCCGATGGCGCGGGCCAGACCGATGATGACGCCGGTGAGGATGCCGGGCATCGCGTACGGGATGATGTGATAGCGGCAGGTCTGCCAGCGCGTTGCCCCCACCGCCATCGAGCCTTCGCGGATCATCGCGGGAATGGCGCGGATGGCTTCGCGCGTGGCAACGATGATGATCGGCAGGATCAGCAACGCCAGCGTCAGGCCGGCCGCAAGAATGCTTTGCCCGAGGCCGAAGTGATACACGAAGATGCCGAGCGACAGCAGGCCATACACGATCGAGGGAACGGCGGCCAGATTGGCGATATTGATCTCGATGAGATGGGTGATCCAGTTGCGCGGTGCGTATTCCTCAAGATAGACACCGGCCGCGACACCGAGCGGCACGGCGGCCAGCCCGGTGACGAGCATGACCAGCAGCGACCCGACCCAGGCCGAGAGGATGCCGGCCTGAGCCGCCCGCCGCGAGGCGAAGTTGAGGAAGAAATCGAGCGTGAAGCGCTCGGAACCCTTGATCGCCATGTCGAGGATCAGGGCAACAATGACCAGCAGGCCGAAAGCCAGACAGAGGATTCCCAAGCCCTTGAACAGCGTGTCCTTGAGTTTGCCGCGGGCGATGACGGCGCGGATTTCTTCGGTGGTGAGCGGTTTCATCAATAGTTTTCCCGGAATTTGGCGCGCATCCACTGGCCGATGATGTTGAACAGCAACGTGATCAGCAGCAAGGTCAGACCGGCCGCGAAGATCGTCTGGTAACCGATCGAGCCGTGCGGCAGATCACCGAGCGCCACCTGGACGATGTAGGAAGTGATCGTCGCCGCCGGTTCCATCGGGTTCCAGGTGAGGTTGGGCTGCATGCCGGCGGCAACGGCGAGAATCATGGTCTCGCCGACGGCGCGCGAGATGGCCAGCACATACGACGCCGCCAGCCCAGACAGGGCGGCCGGAATGACCACATGGATCGCCGTGTAGAGACGCGACGACCCCATGGCGTAGGCGCCTTCGCGCAGGCTCATTGGCACCGCGCGCATCGCATCTTCGGAGAGCGATGCGATGTAGGGAACGATCATGACGCCCATGACGACACCCGCCGAAAGCAGCGAGAACCCCGGCAAACTCGGCAAGATGGCCTGCAGGATCGGCGTCACCACCAGCAGCGCGAAGTAGCCATAAACGATGGTGGGGATGCCGCCGAGCAGTTCGAGGATCGGCTTGGCGATTTCGCGCACCCGTGATCCGGCGAATTCGGAGAGATAGATGGCGATCACCGTACCGACCGGAACCGCGACGGCCAGTGCCACCAGCGAGGACACCAGCGTGCCCGAGATCAGCACCATGATGCCGAAGTGGGCATCGTCGAACAGCGGCGTCCATTGCGTGTCGGTGAGAAAGTCGACGATGCTGACGCGCGCGAAGAATTGGATCGATTCCGACACCAGGATATAGACGATGCCGAGCGTCGTCAGCACGGAAAGTGCGGCCGCCGAGAACAACACGGCCTCGATCAGCCGTTCGTTCCAGTGACGCATGGCATTGCGCGACAAACGCGGGCTGGTCGCCGATGTCAGCGGCGTACCCGAAGGCTGTTTTTCAGTCAGAGAGGAAGTATTCACGTAGGCAATCTTGAGAGGCGTTACCGGAGAAACCGGGGCATGAATGTCGCCATTCCCCGGTTTTCCTGCGATTGAAGGCGAATTCAGGCAACGCTTACAGCTTGCCTTCGCGCTTCTGCAATTCCTCGATCGTGATGCCGACCTCGGCGGTGCCGCCAAAGACCGTGCCGATCTTTTTCTTGCTCAGGTGTTCCAGGTTGACCGTGTAGGCTTTGGCCGGCAACGGCACGTACTTCACCTCCTTGGCCAGCTTGGCGCCTTCCTTCATGTAGTACTCGACGAACTCCTTGACCTCCGGCTTTTCAAGCGACTTGGCGTTGACGTAGATGAAGATCGGTCGCGAGAGCGGTTGGTAGGAACCGTCGATCACCGTCTTCTCGGACGGCATCACGGCTGCTTTTCCGTCTTTCTCAACGACGGGCAGCGCCTTCAGCTTGCTGGTGTTTTCGGCATAGTAGGCATAACCGAAATAGCCGATGGCATTGACGTCGCGCGA
>CAYUYI010000451.1:0-2372 GCA_964448995.1 uncultured Propionivibrio sp.
GCGTGCGGGTGAGGGCGAGCAGTTCGTCGAACTTGGCGACGATGCGGGATTGTTCGGGCGCTGGTGGAACTGGCGTGAGCGCCGATCGAATAAGACCGACATTCAGCGTGGGCTGCGCGACTGGTGCTTTTGTCGCGTGCCGCCCGGTTGCCGCGCACGACGACGCGACCGGCGGTGAGGTTCACTTCTTCGCGCATCTGGCTGTGGGTGTTCCAGCCTGAGGCCGCGAGCGTCGGGGTGATGAACTTGGTGCAGATGTCGTGTTCGCTGAGGCTACGTTTGTCGGCGGTGTTCATGCGGGATTGTTCTTGGTTGGGCCGATATGCCGGAATTGTACTGGATGGGGCTATGAACCGCCGGAAGGCCGCGTATCGACGGGAAGCTCTGCGATGGCTTTCATCCTCTGCATGACGGAAGCTATTCGCTGGCTGTACAACGCATCGTAAGCGACAAGTCCCGGTAGTGTGTTATGAAAATCCTCTCGCTGGATAACCTGCGCAAACTGCGTTGCGAGATAGTGGCGCAAGGTGGGCATGCTCACGGCAATTTCCGATACGAGTGCCGATCGTCCTTCGACCACGTTGATGATGTCCTCAAAGTCATGGCTGAGAGTGAAGTCAGAGTTCCCTCGTGTTTGAAATGCTTCGAACTTGGTGGCGAGAAAAGCGGGGGCGGAGATCAGGCGAATCTGCCGACCACTTGGCAGCGCGATTTGCATCGCCGATTCGGCGGCATGAGGATACCAACGGTTGGAGAAGCCAAGCACCGATTCATCGGTGGGCATCAAATCCACCAGAATGGCGCCAATCCGCCATCGGCAGATGGGGGCGTCCTGCGACATGTCTCGCGTAAACCCGTGCTGCGTAAATTTCTCTTCCAGTGCGTGGTAGCAGCGCAATGCCGTCACGATGGCCAGCAGGTCGACATCGTAGGTGATGCGCGGCGGTGGTGCCGTTGGCGCGTCGATCAACAAACTGGCGGCACAACCGCCAACCAGGATCAATTCGTCGCACAAATCCCCAAGCGCGTGCGCCACCAGTTCGACACTTTGAACATTCGGGTCGCTAGCAATCACAGGCGCTCCTCGAACAGTTTCTGCGCCAAGGTGCGTTCGCGGACGTTGCCAGCGCGGAGAGCATCGAACAGTGCGAGGCTTTCATGGAGCGCCGGGTTACGCAAGGCTGCGGCGGGCGCTGAAGGGTAGAGCGGAGTCAGGGCGATACCCCGTACGGTGCCGTCAATCGATGGCCATACAGGCGGTGGTTCAGCGGAGGGGGCTATCAGTGCATTTAGTGGGGCGGCGGCGTGTGCGGTCGGCACGCCGGCGACCATGCTGCCGCGCATGGCCGGAAATGCGTACTTTGCGCCATGGAACAAGAACTCCTTGAAGGCGGGCAAGATGATCCGCGGCTGTTTAGCCTCGAAAAACAATAGACGCGCCGCTTCTGCACGCCTGAGTCCGCCATGTACCTCGGACATGGATAGGCTGGTGTACGCGGCAAGCTCCGGGTAGGTCTTGCTCTGGCCGTCTTGCGCGGCCAATGAGAGCAGGAGGTAGAAATCCTGAGGCTTAAGTACGGGTTGGCGGCTGGCGAGTCTTGACATGGTCTTTGTTTTGCGTTTCGCGAAATGCGAAAGTAGATAATAAACAAATAATTGTCAATGCGAAGTCGATTTTTCCGCGGCGCGCATTCGCGATTCGCGAATTGCAAATGCGGGGGAAGCCCAGACTGGCCATCCCAGCGAAAGCCGAAAACCAGAACGGTCGACAAACTGGCTTTGCATTCCCGTTGGTCAGACCCCGGCTTGCGCCGGGGTGCCTGAGATTAACGTTTCAGCTTCGCGAACGCCGCCGCCATCGCGCCGGCGGCTTCCGGTTGCCGCGCCTGCTGTTGCTTCGCCTTGTTGGTCATCGGCACGCCGCCGGTTTTCGGGCCGGACGGAATATCGTCGGTGAGGCGCATGGTCAGGGCGATGCGGTTGCGCGGCAGGTCGACTTCGAGCACCTTGACCTTGACCACGTCGCCGGCCTTGACGACTTCGCGCGGGTCCTTGACGAACTTGTTGGAGAGCGCCGAGATGTGCACGAGGCCGTCCTGATGCACGCCGATGTCGACGAAGGCGCCAAAGGCGGCGACGTTGGTGACCACACCTTCGAGTTGCATGCCGGGACGCAGGTCCTTGACGTCCTCCACGCCATCCTTGAAGACCGCGGTCTTGAACTCGGGGCGCGGGTCGCGGCCGGGTTTTTCGAGTTCCTTGAGGATGTCTTGGACGGTCGGCAGGCCGAATTTCTCATCGGTGTATTTGGCCGGTTGTAGGGATTTCACCAAGCGCGAGTCGCCGATCACGTCCTTGATGCCCTTCTTGAT
>CAYUYI010000452.1:0-2353 GCA_964448995.1 uncultured Propionivibrio sp.
GGGCCGATATTCAGCCAGTCCATGGCTTGGCTGCTAGAATCGCGGGGTCATCCGCACAACACTGGTTCCTCATGGCTCCCGATTATCTCGAAAAAATCCTCACCGCGCAGGTTTACGACGTAGCGGTCGAAACGCCGCTCGACCTGGCCCCCAATCTGTCGGCCCGCATCGGCAACCCGCTGTTGATCAAGCGCGAGGACATGCAGCCGGTGTTTTCCTTCAAGTTGCGCGGTGCCTACAACAAGCTGGCCAAGCTCTCGCCGGAGCGTCTGAAGCGTGGCGTCATCTGCGCCTCCGCCGGCAACCACGCGCAAGGATTGGCTTTGTCGGCGGCGAAGATCGGCTGCCGGGCCGTTATCGTCATGCCGACGACGACGCCGGCGATCAAGGTCGATGCAGTCCGGGCGCGCGGCGGCGAGGTGGTGCTGGCCGGCGACTCCTACGACGCCGCCTACGCCCATGCGCGCGAGCTGGAAAAGCAGGAGAAGCTGACGTTCGTACACCCCTTTGACGATCCCGAGGTGATTGCCGGGCAAGGCACCATCGGCATGGAAATCCTGCGCCAGCATACCAAGCCGATCCATGCGGTGTTCTGTGCCATCGGCGGCGGCGGGCTGATCGCCGGCGTCGCCGCCTACATCAAGCGGCTGCGCCCGGACATCAAGGTGATCGGCGTCGAAACCCACGACGCCGACGCGATGAAGCGTTCGCTCGAAGCCGGCAAACGCGTCAAGCTCGACCAGGTCGGCCTGTTCGCTGACGGCACCGCAGTCAAGTACGTCGGGGAAGAAACCTTCCGCCTCTGCCAGCAGTACGTCGACGAGGTCATTCTGGTCGACACCGATGCCATCTGTGCGGCGATCAAGGACGTTTTCGAGGACACGCGTTCAATCCTCGAGCCCTCGGGCGCGCTGGCCATTGCCGGCGCCAAGGCTTACGCCGCGCGGCACAAGTTGAAGGACAAGACGCTGGTCGCGGTGGCTTCCGGCGCCAACATGAATTTCGACCGCCTGCGCTTTGTGGCCGAACGCGCCGAAGTCGGCGAGCAGCGCGAGGCCGTGCTGGCCGTGACGCTGCCGGAAAAACCCGGCAGCTACAAGAAATTCCTCGCCCTGATCGGTGCCCGCAACATCACCGAATTCAACTACCGCTACAACAGTGCCGATACGGCGCACGTTTTCGTCGGTATCCAGGTTGCGTCGCGCACCGAATCGCTCAAGCTCGTCGAGCAGTTGCGCAAGCATGGTTACGCGACGCTCGACCTGACCGACGATGAAATGGCCAAACTGCACATCCGCCACCTCGTCGGCGGCCATGCGCCGCAGGTGGACGACGAAATCCTCTATCGCTTCGAATTCCCGGAGCGGCCGGGGGCGTTGATGAACTTCCTGTCATGCATGAGTGCCGGCTGGAATATCAGCCTCTTCCATTACCGCAATCACGGCGCCGATACCGGGCGCGTGCTGGTTGGCATGCAGGTGCCGCCGGGCGAAATGAAAGCCTTCCGCGAGTTCCTCAAGCATCTCGGTTACGCGCACTGGAACGAAACCGAGAACCCGGCGTACCGGCTCTTCCTCGGCCAGTAGGCCACGGACAACGCCCAAGGGAGAACACGCATGTCACTGAAAATCGCCAATAATGTCACCGAACTGATCGGCAATACGCCGCTCGTTCGCCTGAACCGTATCGCCGCCGGCATCGATGGCACCGTTGCAGTCAAGCTCGAATTCTTCAATCCGGCCCACAGCGTCAAGGACCGCATCGCCGCGGCCATGCTCGACGCCGCTCAGGCCGAAGGCAAGATCGGTCCGGAGACGATCCTCCTGGAGCCGACCTCCGGCAACACCGGGATCGGCCTCGCCATGGTGTGCGCCGCGCGCGGCATTCGCTGCTGCTTCGTCATGCCCGAAACCATGAGCCGCGAACGTCGCCTGCTGCTCAAGGCGTATGGTGCCGAACTGGTGCTGACGCCGGGCGCCGAGGGCATGCCCGGGGCGATTCGCCGCGCCGACGAAATGGCGGCGGCCGATCCGCGCTACTTCATCCCGCAGCAGTTCGAGAACCCGGCCAACCCGGCAATTCACCGGGCGACGACGGCCGAGGAAATCTGGCGCGATACCGACGGCCAAGTCGACATCCTGGTGGCCGGCGTTGGCACCGGTGGCACGATCACCGGGGTCGGCGAAGTGCTCAAGGAACGCAAGCCCGGCGTGCAAGTCATCGCCGTCGAACCCGACGCGTCCGCCGTACTTTCCGGCGGACAGAAGGGACCGCACCCGATCCAGGGCATCGGCGCCGGCTTCGTGCCAGCGGTGCTCAATGTCAGTGTCTATGACCAGGTAATGCGCGTCAC
>CAYUYI010000453.1:0-2349 GCA_964448995.1 uncultured Propionivibrio sp.
ACGAGCTTGTCCGCCTGGTCAACAAGGTCATTGTCGATGCCTACCAGCAAGGCGCGTCCGATATCCACATCGAGCCGCGTCCGGGCAAGGAAAAGACGCAAATTCGCTTTCGCAAGGATGGCTCGCTTGGCGTCTATATCGATGTCCCCGCGTCGTACCGTAATGCCCTGGTGGCGCGCATCAAGATCATGTGCGATCTCGACATCTCGGAGAAGCGCAAGCCGCAGGATGGCAAGATCAAATTCAAGAAATTCGGGCCGCTCGATATCGAGTTGCGGGTGGCGACAATCCCGACGGCAGGCGGTCTGGAAGACGTGGTCATGCGCATTCTGGCGGCCGGCGAGCCGATTCCGCTCGACAGTCTCGGCGTCAGTCCAGGCAATCTGAGCCGCCTCAAGGAGACGGTCAGCAAACCTTATGGGCTGTTCTTCGTCTGCGGGCCGACCGGTTCCGGAAAAACGACGACGCTGCACTCGATCCTCAGTTATATCAATACCCCGGAGACGAAGATCTGGACCGCCGAAGATCCGGTTGAAATCACCCAGAAGGGGCTGCGTCAGGTTCAGGTCAACAAAAAGGCCGGACTCGATTTCGCGACAGTCATGCGGGCTTTTCTGCGCGCCGATCCCGATGTCATCATGGTTGGCGAGATGCGCGACAAGGAAACCGTATCGATCGGCATCGAGGCTTCGCTGACCGGTCACCTGGTCTTCGCCACGCTGCATACCAACAGTGCGCCGGAATCGATCAATCGCCTGCTCGACATGGGCATGGATCCCTTCAATTTCGCCGACGCACTGCTCGGGATTCTGGCCCAGCGCCTGGCCAAGCGCTTGTGCAAGTCGTGCAAGGAAGCCTACGCGCCGACCGCCGATGAGGTGCAGCAACTGATTCACGAGTATTGCGAAGACCTGGTCCATACGGATCGCTGGAAAGCGGATCCGAAGACGGCGGCGGATGCGATCTATCAGGAATGGCAGAAACTGTACGCGAAGGATGGCAAGTTCACGCTGTATCGCGCCAAGGGTTGCGATGCTTGCGCGGGGTCGGGTTACAAGGGGCGCGTTGGCTTGCATGAGTTGCTGGTGGGGACCGATGCGCTGAAGAAGCAGATTCAGGAGCATGCCCGGGTGGCGGAGCTGTTTGCGACGGCGATCAACGAAGGGATGCGCACGCTCAAGATGGATGGCATCGAGAAGGTGCTGTCCGGCATCACCGATATCAAACAAGTGCGCTCGGTCTGTATCAAGTAGGCGTAGGAGAGCCTTATGGAAACGGCGGCTGACCTGTTCCAGCGCTTCGAGCAACTCAATGCGATCGGGGCGTCGTTGTCAAACGAACGCAATCTCGACCGCCTGCTTGAAAATATTCTGCTGGCGGCCAAGGCCATTACGCACGCCGACGGAGGAACGCTCTACCGGATGAGCGATGATCGCAAGTGGCTGCGTTTTGCCATCGTTCGCACGGATTCGTTGGGAATCGCCTACGGTGGTACGACCGGGCAACCGATTTCGGCGCAGTTCAAGGATCTGCCGCTCTATCGCGAGGATGGCGAGGCGAACAATTCCCTGGTTGCGGCCTACTCGGCGATCCACGACAAGACGGTGAATATCGCCGATGCCTACACCGAGAAGGGTTTTGATTTTTCTGGAACGCGCAAGTTCGACGAGGTGACCGGCTATCGTTCCAAGTCGTTTCTGACGGTGCCGATGAAAAATCACGAGAACGAAATCATCGGCGTACTCCAGTTGATCAACGCCGTTAACCATGAGGCGGGGATCGTCCGAGAATTTTCGGCGGCCGATCAGCAGCTGGCGGAATCGCTGGCGTCGCAGGCTGCCGTGGCGCTGACCAACCGGTTACTGGTCAGTCAGCTCGAAGCCCTGTTCGAATCGTTCATCAGCCTCATCAACTTGGCGATCGACGAAAAATCCCCCTACACCGGCGGCCATTGTCAGCGCGTACCGGCACTGACCATGATGCTGGCCGAGGCTGCCGAGGCCGTCAGCGAAGGCCCGCTGGCTGACTTCGCGATGAACGACCGCGATCGCTATGAATTGAAAATCGCGGCGTTGCTGCACGATTGCGGCAAGGTCACGACGCCCGTCCATGTCGTCGACAAGGCGACCAAGCTGCAAACCATCTTCGATCGCATTCACCTGATTGACACACGCTTTGAAGTCGTCCGGCGCGACGAGGAGCTGGCCATGCTGCGTGCGGTGGCCGATGGGGCTTCACGCGATGTCGCGGAGCGTGCCTGGCAGGCACGGACGCGGCAGATCGATGCCGATCGGGATTTCTTGCGACACGTCAATGTCGGCAGCGAGGCGATGTTGGCGACCGATCAGG
>CAYUYI010000454.1:0-2324 GCA_964448995.1 uncultured Propionivibrio sp.
CGCTTTTCGGCAGGTGCAGGCTGACGCGTCCGTTGTGCGAAAGCGTGAAGGCGACGTCGGGATGCGCCAGGGCGATGCGCTTGACCGCTTCGGCGCAGTGCGCGAATTCGGTGGCTTCGGATTTGAGGAATTTCCGCCGCGCCGGGGTGTTGTAGTAGAGGTCGCGCATCTCGACGACGGTGCCGGCAGCGAGTGCTGCCGGCTCGGGAGCTGCGCCTGGCTCAGCATTCAAGCGCCAGGCATGCGAGGAGCCGGTGTGGCGGCTGGTCAGCGTCAGGCGGGCGACCGAGGCGACCGAGGCCAGCGCTTCGCCGCGGAAGCCGAGCGTGGCCACACGTTCGAGGTCGTCGAGCGAGCCAATTTTCGAGGTGGCGTGGCGGGTCAGCGCCAGCGCGAGTTCATCCTTGGCGATGCCGCAGCCGTCGTCGGAAATGCGGATCAGCTTGACGCCGCCTTCCTCCAGCTGAATTTGGATCGCTTGGCTGCCGGCGTCGAGGGCGTTTTCGAGCAGTTCCTTGAGCACCGACGAGGGGCGCTCGACGACTTCGCCAGCGGCAATCTGGCTGATCAGCAGGTCGGGAAGAAGATGGATCGAGGGCGGGGCGGGCGGGTTTTCTGACATCCGGCGATTATACCGGCGGAGATCCGATTCGCCGATTTGTCCGGCCTGCTCTTTTCGTGTGGTTCAGGGAATGGCGGGCACAAATGTGCCGATTGCGTTTGCGCCGCCACGATCAGGACGGTTAGCCCTGACGAGGACACGCGCCGGGCAACCGGAAACAGTCGTTGGCCGTTGGGGCGATCCCCCGGTTTACATCCTGGCAGGGTCGAAACCGGTTTCCCGGTAAATGGCGTCGATAATCTCTTTGCCGATGCGCGGTGCCATTTCAGCGTGCGTCTTGAGCATGAGCTTCTTGAACTCGGCGCGCTCGCTTTCAGTCGGGGTGTAGACGCGGGTCTTTCCTGTTTCGACGATTCGCTTCAGTGCCGTATCGTTCTCTTCCTGCGCAATCCGGTTGGCGTAAACCGTCGCTTCCTTGATCGCCTGGGCGAGCTGGTGGCGGATGCCGGAGGGCAGCTTGTCCCAGAAACGCCGGTTGGTGATCACGGCGTAACCCAGATAGCCATGATCGGTCAGCGTGATGTGCTTCTGCACTTCATACATCTTCTGCGTGTAGAAGTTGGAGTGCGGGTTTTCCGCGCCGTCGATAATGCCCGTGCGCAACGCCTGATAAATGTCGGAAAACGCCATGTTCTGGGGGAGCGCGCCCAGCGTGCGGATTTGCGACTCAAGAACCTTCGATGGCTGGATGCGGATCTTCAGTCCCTTGAAATCGCTCGGCTTGTGCAGGGGGTGGTTGGCCGAGAATGACTTGAAGCCGTTGTCCCAGAACGCCAGTCCCTTGATGCCCTTGGGCTCGAGCCGGGCGAGGAGGCTCGCGCCGATCCCGCCATCCGTGACCCGGTGAAGCATCTCCATGTTGTCGAAGATGTATGGCAGGTCGAAGACCTCGAATTCCTTGAACCCCAGCGGCGCCAGTTTGGCCAATGACGGAGCGAGCATCTGCACCGCGCCGAGTTGCAACGCCTCCATTTCTTCCTTGTCACGGTAAAGCGTCGAGTTCGGGTAAACGTCAACCTTGACCGCACCCCGCGTCAACTCGGCGGCGCGTTTGGCGAAAAATTCCGCTGCTTTGCCTTTGGGGGTGTCGGGTGCAACGACGTGGCTGAATTTGATCAGGATGGGGGTGTCGGCGGAGGCCGGGGCCAATCCGGTCAAAAACGCAATGACCAGGAAGATAAGGGTTTTCATCACAAAGCGCGACCGCGGACGGCCGGCGAAAAAGTAGGCGGACTATGTCATGCGTGACTATGACGAAGTTCGTCTCTGGTGGCTATTGCGGAAACCCGCAGTTGTCTTGTATTTCGGCGCTAAGGTAGAGCGGATAGGCGTTTGTGGTTTCCCACAATTGTTATTTGGGGGCAGAAAGTTGATATTTGCGGGGTGTACTGGCTGTTGTTGCACCCGGTTCCCCGGTAAAACAGAAGCCGCGCGCCATCGCGCGGCTTGATGTTTTCAAATTTTGAGCTGTTTAACCTGATGGAGTTCTGAAGATGGACGGAATGACGAAAAAACTGCTGGACGGCATGCGCAAAAAGCGTGCTGGAGCGATGTTGGGAGGCGGCCAGAAGCGCATTGACGCCCAGCATGAGCGTGGCAAGCTGACGGCGCGCGAGCGGATCAATCTGCTGCTCGACGAAGGGTCTTTCCATGAAATTGGCATGATGGCCACGCATAACCTGACCACGTTCGGTCTGGACAA
>CAYUYI010000455.1:0-2313 GCA_964448995.1 uncultured Propionivibrio sp.
CCCAGTGGAGTTGCTGAAAGGGTAGTTGGGCGCCGGTGTGGAAGTGACGGGCAGGAAGCCGTCCAGGCGCCAATGTTCACTCAAACGCGCACAGTGAATCATTGGGTGCGGGTCCGTCTGTGTGAAGACGAATAGGGGGCGGAATGCGGTATTGGGTTCTCTGCTTCAATACAAGGAAATTTGGATGGTACGTCGTATTGCCATATGCCTTTGGCTAACTGCCTCCTCGACAGCAGGCCATGCTCAGCAGTTTGTTCCTCCCGAATATGTGACATTCGCAGGCAAAACATACCAGTTGGCGTACAAGAACGCGCTTCCCGACGGGAAAGCCATATTCGAATATACATCCAACAATGAACCTGTCGAAAACTGGTCGTCGCTGGTCACAATTAACTATTCGAAATCTTTTTTGATTTCACCAACAAAGTGGGGAGAAGCCATGAAAGCCTCACTCGACCGCAGAAAACCAAGACCTCACTACAGCTTGTACACCAAAGAAAATAATTCCTATGCGAGGATAATCTTCGAGCCTGATGCTAAAGATCCGACGTATGAGTCAAATATTCAAAAAAGCTTTCACATCGAGGCATGTGGCGGTCTGGTTGTTTATCAGTTTGCACAGAAGTATCCGCCTGGGAGCGATCAGTCATCTGAAGGACGGCTTTCCACCTTAAAGACAATCGCGGGCGCGAACACGCTGGCAACAGAATTGATCGAGAAATCCGATTGGTTCCCTGCTTGCAATTAGGGCTCTATTTACAATTTGGGAGCATTGCTTGAATGGCCGTTTGTGCGCAGCCAGAACCTTCGGTGCGACTGCTGGCCTTGGATGTGGCGAAGGCGCATGAATGGCGCCCTCGCCATTTTTCATCAGTTACCAACGGCGGCTGTGAGCGAGGCTTCGAGAATTTCCATGCCCTCATCAAGCACTGAATCGGGAATCGTCAGCGGCAGCATCAAGCGCAGTACGTTACCGTAGCTGCCGCAGTTGAGCAGCAGCAAGCCGCGTTTGGCCGCTTCGGCTTTGAGTGCGGCGGCGATATCGCCGGCGGGTTTCTTCGGGTCGCCGCCGTGGCTGAATTCGACTGCGGTCATCGCACCGAGCCCGCGTACGTCAGCGATGCAGGAGAAGCGTGCGCGTAAAGCATTGAGACGTGAGCGGCATTTTTCCCCGAGCATGGCGGCACGGTCTGCCAGTTTCTCTTTTTCGATGACCTCGAGTACTGCCAGCGAAGCCGCGACGGCGACCGGGTGGCCGGCATAGGTGGAGCCGAGCCCGCCGGGAACCGCGGCATCCATGATCGCGGCTTTACCGATCACGGCCGATAGCGTCATGCCGCCGCCGAGGCCCTTGGCCATGGTGATCACGTCGGGCTCAATGCCGGCGTGTTCGACGGCGAAGAATTTTCCGCAACGCGCCGCGCCGGTCTGGATTTCGTCGACGATGAGGACGATGCCGTGCTGGTCGCACAGCGCGCGCAGGCGTTGCAGGAATTCGGCGGGGGCGGGAATGTAGCCGCCTTCGCCCTGCACCGGTTCGACGATGATGGCGGCGACGCGGGTGGCTTCGATGTCGTTCTTGAAGATCAGTTCCAGGCCGTGGAAGGCATCGTCGATGCTGACACCGTGCAGCGGATCGGGGAACGGGGCGTGATAGACCTCGGCCGGGAAGGGACCGAAGCCTTTCTTGTAGGGATCGACCTTGCCGGTCAGCGCCAGCGAGAACATCGTGCGGCCGTGGAAAGCGCCATTGAAGGCGATGACGCCGCTGCGCCCGGTGTAGGCACGGGCGACCTTGATCGCGTTCTCGACCGCTTCGGCACCCGTGTTCATGAAGAAAGTCTTTTTCGGCGTGGTGCCGGGGGCGAGCTTGTTCAGCCGTTCGGCGAGCTCGACGTAGGATTCGTAGGCGACGACCTGGAAGCAGGTATGGGTAAATTGGTTGAGCTGGGCGCGTGCTGCGGCCATCACGTGCGGGTGGCAGTGGCCGGTATTGACCACCGCGATGCCGGCGCAGAAGTCGATCCAGCGTCGTCCCTCGACGTCCCAGATTTCCGCGTTCTCGGCGCGCACGGCGAACACACCGTGCGCCTGCGCGACGCCACGCGGCAACGCGGCCGCTCGCCGCGCCATTAGGGCGTCATTGGTCTGGGTTTTCAAATCTGTCATGGAATTCACGCTAGCTCTCCTTGTATGTTGGGTTGCAATATCGAGTTTGGATTTGAACCATGGCGACATGGCTGGCACGGTGATAAACCTGAAGACAGAAAGAGCTTTTGCCTTTCGCCGTGTTCGCTGTGCTCGTCGTGGTTA
>CAYUYI010000456.1:0-2308 GCA_964448995.1 uncultured Propionivibrio sp.
CATGGCCCGCTCGTACACAAACAGCGGGGCTGTTTCATCACGCGGGGAGGCTTTCAGGCGCCATGAACCTCAGGATGATTGAGGCGGAAAACAGAGGACAAGAAACGGAAGCGGAGATTTCCGTGGCGGTCCGGCTGTCGGGCGTGGTAAAACGCTTTGCCGGCCTCACCGCGCTTGCCGGAATCAGCGCCGACATCCTGCCGGGGCGTCTTACCGGGCTGGTCGGGCCGGACGGCGCCGGCAAGACGACGCTGATGCGCCTGCTGGCGGGACTGCTGCGCCCTGACCAGGGAAGCATCGCGGTCATGGGGCGCGACACGGTGCGCGAGCAGGACGAAATTGCCCGTCTGACCGGCTACATGCCACAACGTTTTGGCCTCTACGAAGACCTTTCGGTGCTCGAAAACCTGCGCCTTTACGCCGATCTGCACGCCCTGGCGGAATCCCGCCGCAAGGAAATCTTCACGCGGCTGCTGGAATTCACCCGCCTGGCGCCTTTTACCGCCCGCCTTGCGGGGAAACTGTCGGGAGGGATGAAGCAGAAACTGGGGCTGGCCTGCGCGCTGATGGCGCAGCCCGCCGTCCTGCTGCTCGACGAACCGGGCGTCGGCGTCGACCCGGCCAGCCGTCAGGATCTGTGGCGCATGGTCGGCGAACTGACCGACGCAGGCATGGCCGTGCTCTGGTCCACCGCCTATCTGGACGAAGCCGAGCAGTGCGCTTCCGTATTGCTGCTGAACGAAGGACGGCTGGAATTCCAGGGGCCGCCCGACGATTTGACGCAACAGTTGCGCGGCCGCAGTTTCCGGCTGAACCGGCCGGCTGGCGACAAACGGCAGCGGCTCGCGCAGTTGCTCGACCGGTCAACGGTCAGCGACGGCGTCATTCAGGGGCAGGCGCTGCGGCTGGTATTGCGCCGTGATGCGCCGCCCGAGGCCGCAAACACGCTGCCCGACGCCGCCGAAGGCCCGCTTGAAGCGGTGGCGCCGCGCTTCGAAGACGCCTTCATCGACCTTCTGGGCGGCGGCCCCGGCGGAACCTCGGCCCTGGCCGAGCGGATGCCGCCGGTGCATCTGGAGTCGCCGGCCGCCGTTTCCTGCCACGATCTGACCCGCCGTTTCGGTGATTTCATCGCTGCCGACGCGGTGAGTTTCGAAGTCCGCCAGGGCGAAATTTTTGGCCTGCTCGGGCCGAACGGGGCCGGAAAATCGACGACGTTCAAGATGCTCTGCGGCCTGCTCGAACCGAGCAGCGGCACAGCGCACGTCGCCGGCCTGGATCTCGCACGAGCGAGCAGCGCGGCAAAAAACCGGATCGGCTACATGGCGCAGAAATTTTCGCTCTATGGCCTGCTGTCGGTGCGTCAGAACCTCGAATTTTCAGCGGGCGTTTACGGGCTTTGCGGAGAAATACGCCAGCAGCGCATCGACGAAATGATCGACACCTTTGCGCTGGAGCGCTTTCTCGACACCGCGCCGGGCGATCTGTCGCTCGGTTACCGGCAGCGCCTGGCGCTGGCCTGCGCCGTCATGCACCATCCTCCCGTGCTGTTCCTCGACGAACCGACCTCCGGCGTCGATCCGGTCACCCGGCGTGAATTCTGGACGCACATCAACGGCATGGTGCGCAAGGGCATGACCGTGATGGTCACCACGCATTTCATGGACGAGGCCGAATATTGCGACCGTGTGGCGCTGATGCATCAGGGTCGGGTCATCGTTCTGGACAGCCCGGACGCCCTCAAGGCGCGCGCCGCGCCGGACGACGGGCGCGAACTGACGATGGAAGAAGCCTTTATCCGCCTGATCGGAGACGGAGAGAGGAAGGAAAGGGAAGAACCCGCCACGAACGATGCGCCTGATCTTCCTGCCTCCCCCGCCCTTCCCCCTTCCCGCCGACGCAGCCGCCTCGCGGCCATCGTGCGCAAGGAAAGCCTGCAAGCCCGGCGCGACCCGGCCACCCTGCTGGTGGCCTTCGTGCTGCCGGTGCTGATGCTGTTTCTCTTTGCCTACGCGGTGTCGCTGGACACCCGCCGGGCGCCGGTCGGTGTGGTGCTCGAATCCGACGACGCAGCCGCGCAATCGCTGGCCGCCGCCTTTGCCGGCAGCCCTTATTTTGCCGTGACCCCGGCGCGCGACCGACGCGAGGTCGAAGCGGCGCTGGTCGCCGGCGATCTGCGCGCCTACCTGGTGATCCCGCAGGATTTTGCCCGGCGCGTGCAGCGCGGCCAGCGCGACGGCCTGGTGCAGCTCATCACCGACGGCGCGCAGCCCAATACCGCCGCTTTTGTCACCAGTTATGCCCAGGG
>CAYUYI010000457.1:0-2305 GCA_964448995.1 uncultured Propionivibrio sp.
GCCTGGGCGACCGCGCTCTGCAGGGCCGCCTCGGTATGCACGACCCGCATTCCACGTTCACCGTCGAGACCACACGCCCTGACAACCATCGGGTAGCCTAGCTTCTTGGCGAAGCGGAGAAGCTCTTTCGGGTCTTCGCTGAGCGGCGCATCACTGCCGGGCAGGCAGGGGACTCCCGCAGCCTTCATCATCTGCCGGAGCTGAATCCGGTCGTTCAGTAACCGGAGCGTTTCCGGGCGTGGGCCGATGAATACCAGTCCGGCTGCCTCGACGCGGGCAGCGAAATCGGCATTGCCAGAAAGGAATCCATAGCCCGGGTGTATGGCTTCGGCGTCGCTGACGATCGCGGCCGAAAGGATCGCGGCGGCGTTTAAATAGCTCAGACTGGCCGGCGCTGGGCCCACGCAAACGCGCTGATCGGCGAGCTTGAGGAAGCGGGCATCGCGGTCGGCCTCCGAATGGGCAACGACGGTCTTGATGCCCAAATCACGGCAGGCGCGCAGAATGCGCAGGGCAATTTCGCCCCGGTTGGCGATCAGGATTTTTCCGAACATGCTGCTTATTCGATTATGAACAAGGGCGTTCCGTACTCGACTGCTTGTCCGTTCTGCGCCAGGATGGTCCGCACGATGCCGTCGTACTCGGACTCGATTTCGTGGATCTGCTTCATGGATTCGATGACGCCCAGGAGATCACCTTCTTTGACGATACTGCCGACCTCGACCAATGGCGCCGCCTCCGGGCTGGCGGTACGGTAGAAGGTGCCGACCATCGGCGCCTTGACAATCTCTCCATCGGAAAAATCATCGTCATCCGGAGTGGCTTCTGCGCCCGATGGCGCAGTGGCCGGCGCTACTGCTTCGCTGCGCCTCGGTTTTTGGGCAATGGCGGATGCGTGCTTGACGATGCGGACCTTCTCTTCGCCTTCGGTGACTTCGAGTTCGGCGATGCCGGATTCCTCGACGAGGTCGATGAGTTTCTTGAGTTTGCGTAAATCCATGGGATGGTCCTGATCCTGAATGTCCGGGCAGTGGCAAGCAGCGCGCGGCGCTTGCCACGAAAGCCGGGATGTTTGCGGCAAATAGCCGAAGTTTGCGTCAATTTGCCGGGTGATGTCCAGAAGCCGGCATGGCACGATTAGTTGGATGGGCGGATGACTTTGCCAAGAAATTCGTCCAGTTGCGCTTCCGGCACGTTGCCCAGACGAGTCATGACAATGCTCCCGCTTCGATCGATGACGACCGTGTAGGGCAAGCCCATGCGGCTATTGCCAAGTTGCCGCATCAGATCGCTGCCTTCGGTCTCGGCGATCAGCAGCGGATAGCTGACACTCAGTTTGTCAGAAAAATCCGCCACGCTTTTGGCGTTGTCGACGGCAATGCCGATGAATTGCACGCCACTTTTCGAGTATTTCGTGTGGAGTCGTGAAAAGGCTGGCATTTCCTCGCGGCAGGGCTGGCACCAACTGGCCCAGAAATTGACGACCAGTACCTTTTCTTTCCAATCGCCGACCCGTCGCGATACCCCTTGGGTATCGGGTAGGCGGATGCTCAGGAATGCTTCGATTGTTGGCCGTGCGATGTTTTCCGGGGCGGTCTCGCGAGGTGCTGGCGTGAGCATGTTGAGCCCGACATAGATTCCGGTAGCCAGGATCAGAACCACGGCGACGAAACCGATCGTGAATTTGCGACAGCTATTCAGGCAGATCATCGGCGGTTTCTTCCAGCAACCGATCAAGTGCGTCGAGGCGAAGGCGCGGGCGGATCCGCCCATCTTTCGTACGCAGGGTGATGCGCTCCTCGTTGCGTGGATAGATGATCAGGTTAATGGTGTCGCTGTCTTCGACAATCGTCAGGACAGCTTCGGCGCGGTCAGAGCGCGGGACGCTATGCTCGTAGTCGATATGCTGATTGAGCAGGAAAATCTCGACGTCCTTGGCGCTGTCGGTAAAGAGCGGGATGTCGATTTCGGCGTGTCGGCCGGCGGTCCCGTCGAGAACTGATCCGCTCAGGTAAGGGTTGAAACGTTGCAGACGGGCCATCATGTTTCGTGCTGTCCGGCGCAGATGGGCGAGACGCAGCCGTTGCTCATCGTCTTGGAACAATCGCTGATAGGCACGCAATTCGGCCTCGATCTCGGTGTTGTCCGGCAGCTTGGCGTTGTCCGGCAGCCCGAGGCTGAGCGCTGCCTTCCGCTTGGCCTGGGCATAATCGTTGAGGCCATCTTCGGCCATCAGCCGGGCGGCGGCATGGGCGATCAGCTGGAGTTGCCGGTTGCTGGCGTGGGTGTTGGGGCGGGGCATGGT
>CAYUYI010000458.1:0-2298 GCA_964448995.1 uncultured Propionivibrio sp.
TCGTTGCGCATTCCCGCCGAGGAATACCTGCTCGACAAGGCGCAGCTCTTGACGCTGATCGTATTCGAAATGACCGTGCTGATCGGCGGTTTGCGCGTGCTCGGTGCCAATGTGGCGCAGTCGGGGCACGGCGTCTTCACCCGGCAGCCGGGCAAGCTGAGCAACGACTTTTTCGTGAACCTGCTCGACATGGGGACGGAGTGGAAGCCGACATCCGAGGCAGCAGAAAGCTACGAAGGACGTGACCGTGCCAGCGGCGCGTTGAAGTGGACGGCGACCCGCGTCGACCTCGTCTTCGGCTCGAACTCGCAACTGCGGGCGCTGGCCGAGGTGTACGCGCAGGACGACAACAAGCAGCGTTTTGTCCAGGATTTCGTTGCCACCTGGCACAAGGTCATGGAGCTTGATCGCTTCGATCTGAAGTAATCGACCCACCGAGGGTTCCGGGTGAC
Organism: uncultured Propionivibrio sp.; assembly: GCA_964448995.1. Lineage (GTDB taxonomy): Bacteria > Pseudomonadota > Gammaproteobacteria > Burkholderiales > Rhodocyclaceae > Propionivibrio. Next base: position 453 of record CAYUYI010000458.1, read on the forward strand.
GTGTCGCCAGACCGTCTCCCGGAACCCTCGGTATCAACATCGAAACGCACCCTCGCCAGGAAGGGCGCCACTATTACCTTCCCGGCACCACCTCGCGCAGATCGCCATTTGGCGCGCCTTCCAGGGCATCCCGAAAACGCGAATTCAGTCTGGCCCGCCTTCTGGTATCGTGTTGTCCCGATACGAACATCAAAAAGGGGAAAAAACACATGCCATCCGAACTCGTCGACGCTCAGGTTGCCCCGACCGGCAAACTGGAAGTGCTCTCACGCGCTGAAACCGCCATGCTGCTCGACCGCGGACACGGCGGCCTGCATGGCCTCTTTCGCGACTGTGCGCTGGCCGTCCTCAACTGCGGCAACGAAACTGACGATGGCAAGGAACTGCTCGAGCGCTACCAGAATTTCGACATCCGCATCATCACGCGCGAGCGCGGCATCAAGCTCGACATCCACAACGCACCGGCCAGCGCCTTTGTCGATGGCAAGATGATCAGCGGTATTCAGGAACATCTGTTCTCCGTATTGCGCGACGTCGTTTTCCTCGGCGAGGAAATCCGCGGCAACCCGCGTTTCGAGCAACCGACGCCCGAATGCATGACCGACACGGTCTTTCACATCCTGCGCAATGCCGGCATCCTGCAACCGATGCTCAATCCCAACGTCGTCGTTTGCTGGGGCGGCCACTCGATCTGCCGCGAGGAATACGAATACACCAAACTGGTCGGCTACCAGCTCGGTCTGCGCGAACTGGACATCTGTACCGGCTGCGGACCCGGCGCGATGAAGGGGCCGATGAAAGGGGCCACCATCGGCCACGCCAAGCAGCGCATCGGCGGCCGCTATCTGGGCTTTACCGAGCCGGGCATCATCGCCGCCGAAGCACCGAATCCGATCGTCAATGAACTGGTCATTTTTCCGGACATCGAGAAACGGCTGGAAGCCTTCGTGCGCGTCGGTCACGGCTTCATCGTCTTCCCTGGCGGCGTCGGCACCGCCGAGGAAATCCTCTACATTCTCGGTATCCTGCTGCACCCCGGCAATGCCGATCTGCCCTTCCCGCTGGTCCTGACCGGCCCGAAAAGCTGTGAAGACTATTTCCGTCAGATCGACCACTTCATCGGCGAAACGCTCGGCGTCGAGGCACAGCGGCGCTACAAGATCATCATCGACAACCCGGACCGCGTGGCACGCGAACTCAAGACGGGCCTGCAATTCGTGCGTGATTTTCGCAAGGAAAAGCACGACGCCTACAATTTCAACTGGTCGTTGAAGATCGACAGCGAGTTCCAGCAACGCTTCCGCCCCACCCATGAAGCCATGCGTGGTCTCGACCTGCACAAGAATCAGCCGGCGCACCAGCTCGCGGCCAACCTGCGGCGCGCTTTCTCCGGCCTCGTCGCCGGCAACGTCAAGGCCGAGGGGATCCGCGAAATCGAAAAACACGGCAAGTTCGAGATTCACGGCGATCCGGCAATTCTCGCGCCCATGGACGCCCTGCTCGCCGCCTTTGCCACACAGGGGCGCATGAAACTCTCGGGCAAAGCCTACACGCCGTGCTACCGGATCGTCACTTGACCGACTTAAGGTTCGTTTAATCTTCCATCCCCATCGTTCCGCTTTTATCTCAGGTCCTTTTTCATGCATTCAATCGACTGGCGCGGCCTCGGCCGTGCCTTCCTCTTTTTCTGGTTCTTCTCGGCCGTCTGTCACACCCTGCTGCTGGTAAGCGGTGCGACCGGTTACTTTCCCTTCCGCCAGGGATTCATCTTCAGTCTGCTGTGGCTGATCCCGCTATTGCTCTTTCCACGACACGCGCGCCCGATTTCCGCCGGCATCGGCCTGGT
>CAYUYI010000459.1:0-2292 GCA_964448995.1 uncultured Propionivibrio sp.
CGCGATGGCGGCAGAAGTCGTGGAGGATATCCCACGAATAGAGTCCACTGTCGTGACCATCGGAAAAAACCGGACGGATGGCATAGTTACCGACCGGTTCGATGCTCACAATGGCGACATCGCGTTTGCCGACCTGTAATACCTCCTGCCCCGGACCGTGGCCGCGCGCCTCAGCCGAAGGTGAGAGCACACGCAGGAATTCATAGGTCAGTTCGTAGCGCTCTTCGCCATAGGCGATTTCCAGGCAGCGGGACTTCTGATGCAGCTTGATTTCGGAGGGAATCGGAGTATCGGGGGCGAGGCCGGCCATAGCACATGGGAGAAAAAATTGACGCGCTATCATAGCGCAAGAAGCCTCGCGTCCCGGCAACAGATTTTTCGCCACAAATCAGCAGATGACGAAAGCCGTCCGCTCGAAGTCGGAGCCATCGTCGAGGACTTGCAACAGTCTGACCTGCCAGGCCCGGTCTGTGTAGAGTTCGACGACCCGCCCCGGGCGGTACCAACCGACGGGCAAGACCAGCGATTGTTCGCCTTGGACCGAAGGAATGGCGGGCAGCAGGAATGCCGGTTGATATTTGCCCGGCGGGCTGCCATCGGCGTCACGGGTACGAGCGGCGATCGGTTGCGGCATGCCGGGAAGCGCATCGACGCCGGCAATCAGGCCGCCCTCGCGCTCCTGCATGAGCCACGAGGTCTGTGCCAGGAAAAACTGTTCGCCGTCGGGCGGGCACAGGGCGATCAACTGGCCGTGGGCCATTTTGCGTCCGCTGACGCTGCGGATCAGACGGAATCCTTGTGCTGACTGGTTGACGATTTCCCAGTCGTCGAGACGATAGTCGAGTTGCTCTCGCTGGACCTGTAATGTTTGTTGCGGGTTTTCCTGATGGCGGAACGCAAACAGCGTCTCAAACTCCTGGCGTGAATAGGTCCGCACGTTTTCCGGCTGTTCGAAGGCGCGTCCGGTGATGAAAAAATACATTTCCTCGAAGCCGGTGCAGACGCGCACCGTTCCCGAACTGGCGCGGCGACGGAACTTGCGGCTGGCAGGGGCGAGCGCCCATGGGCGTGCCAGCGCATCCAGCAATTGGGCGCATTGCCCGGCGCTGCAATCCTCGCCGAGTGCCAATTGGGCGGGGGGAACGCGTTGCCGGATCAATTCGCGGACATGCGCCAGTTGTGCCGACAGGCGAGTCGTGTCGAGCCGGCGCAAATTGGGCCCCGGCACGAAATGCGAAACGGGACGCAGGGCGCAGTCCTGCATCAGATCGATGACGAATCCCGTCGGCGGCACCTCCGGATCGATCTGCGCGACAGTCACCAGAGGCGCCCAGAGCTTTGCCCAGCGCCGCACGAGTGCTTGCTTCTTGACCGAAAGGCTGAAGCCGCCTGCCATTTCGCAGAGCAGAAAGGCGGCGTAGGTCGCCATGCAGTGTGTCCCGGTATCGGGCGCGTCCAGCGTGTCCGGCACGCCGAATGTCGCCAGTCCCCATTCTTCGGCGCTGGCGTAATAGCCATGAAGGTCGAGCCACAGCCCCCACGCATATTCCCGTCGTGCACGCTGATACTCGACGATGGCCATGCCGGTATAGTGAAGGCAGCGTTGCAGCAGTGTCGCGACGCGCAAGGCGTGTTCGCGTGTGTCCTCCGGGGTGACCAGCTGCGCGCAGTGCGCGTAGGCTCTGGCGGCTTTCTGCCAGGTACCGATCACCGTCTGGAAAACGGCCTCCTCAATGTCACCAAGCGGCAGCGGCTTGCTGAGATAGCGCTTGGCCAATTCCTCGTTGATAAATGCAGCGCTGACGCGCGCGTGCTCCAGCAGGCGAAAATAGGTTTCGGCGTCGGGGGGGAGCGCCAGCAGGCAATCGAGGAAACCGTTGAGATCAATGCTGGCTTGCGAGGGGTTGGTCAGGGGAAAGCGGGCAATAATCTCGCAGCCGGTCTGCAGATCGGGAATGGCAAAGCGGATCGGTGGGGCGAGGGTCATCGTCGCTTATCGCTGGCCAAGAGTCAAAAAAGGCCAAAAAAGATACTGCTACGAGTATGCTAGCAGCGAAATCGTTCAAAAACAGAGGAAATAAGTCTCGATTTTTGAAGGATTTCATGCGATTCACAGCAAAACGCGCTCGATCCCGCCGTTATTTGCCTTGGCGAGATACTCTGCCATCCAGTTTTCACCCAGACGCAGCCGTGCCAATTCGACGACCATAAACTCGGCCTGCGTGCCGGCGTCGCCCTCGTAGCGCGACAGACCCTGCAGGCACGACGGGCACGAGGTCAGCAGCTTCACGT
>CAYUYI010000460.1:0-2286 GCA_964448995.1 uncultured Propionivibrio sp.
CCAGCCTGGAAGCCGCCACGCGCTACCTCGCTTTCTGCCTCGGCCCGCAAGGCATTCGCGCCAACGCCGTGTCCGCCGGACCGATCAAGACCCTGGCGGCCTCCGGCATCGGCAACTTCGGCAAGCTCTTGGCCTACAACGCGCACCACGCGCCACTGCGCCGCAATGTCACCATCGAGGAAGTTGGGAATGCCACGGCCTTTCTGCTCTCCGATCTGGCCAGCGCCATCACCGGCGAAATCATGTACGTCGACGGCGGCCTCAACACCACCGCGCTGGGCAACACCGATCCGCTACCGGCCTGACGGATCACGCTTGCGCACTCAAAACGCCGACAGTTCGCTGTCGGCGTTTTGTTTTCAGCAGACCGCCCTCTTCGACACACACACTGCCAGTCTATCTTTCTTCGGAGGTTCCGATTAAGCTCGATTTAATCTTTACGAATTAGCATGAATAGTCATCCATTTACTGCAAATATAGACATGCTCGCTACCAGAAAAATCAGGGAGATTGACAGCAAGGTCCTGATCCTCCTTGCCGCACCATTCATCGTTGCATTCACCAACCAGACATTTTTTGCGAACGTCCTGAGCAATTTCCCGCTTCACGACGGCAATCTGCCCCATCTGATTTCATTGGCAATCGTATTAATTGCCCTATTTACGGTCACCCTGTCCCTCTGCTGCTTTAAACGCACGACCAAACCGATCCTCATCTTTGTCCTGCTGGTTTCTTCGGTCACCGCCTATTTCATGGATAGCTACGGCGTCATCATCAACGATGAAATGCTACGCAATGCCATGCAAACCAACGCGGCGGAAACTTTCGACCTGCTGACCGCAAGCATGCTGTTCTACTTCCTTGCCTTCGGTTTGTTGCCCGCCCTTTTCGTCTGGAAGGTTCCGCTTCGCCAAACAGGCTGGCGTCAGGAATTACGATCCCGCGCCCTGCTGATCACCGTTCTTCTTGCCGTCGTCGCCGCTTGCACCATCCCCTATTCACGCTTTTATGCATCGTTTCTCAGAGGGCACAAAATCCTGCGAAGCTATGTCAACCCCGGCTATGCGCTCTATTCGCTATTCAAATATTCGAATGAAACAGCTGGCGCGCAAGAAAACGCCGCACTCACGCCGGTCGGCGAGGATGCCCGTATTCCGCCGACCGACATGGGAAGAGAACTTGTCATCATGGTCGTCGGCGAGGCCGCCCGTGCTGATCGCTTCTCCATCAACGGCTACGCGCGAAAAACGACTCCCACGCTGGAAGCCGAGAAGGTCATCAGCTTTACGAACTTCTGGTCCTGCGGCACCTCAACTGCCGTTTCCGTCCCCTGCATGTTCTCACCGGCCGGAATGGAAAATTTCAACCTGAAAAAATTCGGCACGCAAGAAAATCTCCTCGATATCCTGCGCCATGCAGATGTCAACGTCCTCTGGCTCGACAACAACTCAGATTCAAAGGGCGTTGCATTGCGTTCAGCGTACAAGAACTATCGATCCAGAGACAACAACCCGGTTTGCGACGAGGAATGTCGGGATGAGGGCATGCTGGCGAATCTGCAGGAATATATCGACAGCCATCCCAAAGGGGACATTTTTATTGCCCTTCACCAGATGGGAAATCACGGTCCGGCTTACTTCAAGCGCTACCCGCCGGCCTTCGAAAAATACGTCCCGGCATGCAAAAACAACGATCTCAGCCGTTGTACCCGTGAAGAGATCGGTAACGCCTACGACAACGCGATTCTCTATACCGATTATTTCCTTGGAAAGGTCATCCAGTTTCTCAAGAAAAATGATCCTCGCTTTGAGACCGCGTTGTTTTATGTCAGCGATCACGGAGAATCACTCGGCGAGAACGGTCTGTATCTGCATGGCCTTCCGCGCACCATTGCCCCCGAGGCTCAGACCCACATCCCGGCCGTCATGTGGTTCGGCAGCAACTACCACGATGTCGACCAATCCGAACTACGCAGAAAGACAGCCAAGCATTTCTCTCACGACAATGTGTTGCACACCGTCCTGGGGTTGATGGAAATCAAGACCAAAGCTTACCGGCCAGAACTCGATATTCTGGAAGGAAGCCGGCACCCGGAATAAATCGAAAAGCAACGCGAGAACTCAACACGGCAAAACGTCAAAGTCTGCGCAGCGGAAATGTCTGGCTCAGCACTTCCCGTCGATTTTCAGGAAATCCATCCAGCATGGAACAGGGTGGATTTCCCCGCCCCCGGAAGCCCGTTGCGGTCGAGATCATTCAAGGGGGCGGCGGCCTCTGGACGGACTT
>CAYUYI010000461.1:0-2277 GCA_964448995.1 uncultured Propionivibrio sp.
AAAGCGTGTGCCGGCCGGCAGGGACAGGTCGAGATACAGCGGTTCGGTAACCTGCCGTGTCACGGCACCGGTGATGCCGTGGCTTTCTCCCGCAATCACGGTGACGCCGACCCCGCTATCGGTAATGAAGCCGGGTAGATCCGCGGCCGCGAAGTCGCGATACCAGGGCGCGCACATCTTGTCCTTGCCGGACAGATTGAGCCAGAGCTGGAAGCCCTCCATCCGGCCCTCGCGCTGTTGCGGAATTTCGGAATGAATCACGCCGCGACCGGCCGTCATCCATTGCATGCCACCGCTTTCCAGCAGTCCTTCATGACCGGTATTGTCGCGGTGGCGCATGCGCCCGGCGATCATGTAGGTCACTGTCTCGAAGCCCCGGTGAGGATGGTCGGGGAAGCCGGCGATGTAGTCGTCGGGCGCGTCGCTGCCGAAGGCGTCGAGCATCAGGAAGGGATCGAGTCGGTGTTGCAGGGACTGCGTCAACACACGCGTCAGCTTGACGCCGGCGCCGTCAGACGTGGCGTGGCCGACGACCAGTTGCTCGACCGTGCGCGACTGTGTGATCGCTTCGGTGTTGCGGACGGGCTTCGTGGTCATGGGGGTTCCTCCAAACGAGTCGTTAAAGGTGTTCAGGCCGATGTGTCGGTCAGGCAAACGCAGCGGCGAGATCGGCTTCAGCCTGTGCAAATCCTTGTGCGGCGGATTCCGGCCCCATGTTCAGTCCTTCGGCAAAAATGAAATGCACGTCGGTGATGCCGAGGAAGCCGAGGATGGTCTTCAGGTAAGGCGCCTGCGTGTCGGCTTCGGTCCCGCGATACTTGCCGCCCCGCGCGAAGGCGATGTAGGCCTTCTTGCCTTTGAGCAGGCCTTCCGGTCCGTTCTCGGTGTAACGGAAGGTGACGCCAGCGCGGGCAATGGCGTCCAGCCATGATTTGAGTTGAACGGGAATCCCGAAGTTGTACATCGGCACGCCAAGTACGATCGCGTCGGCAGCCTGAACCTGGGCGATCAGTGCGTCATCGATGGCGACTCGTGCCGCTTGTTCGGGCGTTCGCTGGTCGGCTGGAGCGAACAAGGCGCCGAGCGCGATGGCGTCGAGTGCCGGGTGCGGGTCGCTGCCCAGGTCGCGTTTGACCACGACAGCCCCGGGATTCGTTGTTTGCAGGCGGTTGACGATGGTGTCGGCCACGCGGGTGGAATGGGCGTCGTCGCCGCGGATGCTGGCGTTGATTTGCAGAATGTTCATTCGGATCTCCTGATCGGTGGTTTTGATACGGTCCCCACTTTATTCGTGTGCGAATTGAGTGTGAAGTCCGGTTTTTGGATATCATTGTTCCGTATATGGAACAATATTCGCCGAATGATCTATTGATCTTTGCCCGGGTGGTTGAAGCCGGGAGCTTCAGCCGTGCTGCCGAGCGAGTCGGCCTGCCCAAATCGACCGTATCGCGGCGGATTGCGCTGCTTGAAGAACGGTTGGGCGAACGATTGTTGCTGCGAACCACGCGACGCCTGACGCTGACCGAGTTTGGCAACCAGTTGCTGGAACATGCCCGTCAGGTTGCCGCCGAAGTCGATGCTGTCAAGGCGTTGAGCGAGTACCGGCAGGTGCGGCCAAGCGGTCGCCTGCGAGTGTCGATGCCGAGCGATTTTGCCGTGTTGCTGCTCGGCGATATGCTCGCGGCGTTCATTGCCCTGCATCCGGCGGTATCGCTTGAACTCGACCTGTCGCCACGCCGGGTCGATCTGCTCGGCGAGAGTTTTGATCTGGCGGTGCGCATGGGCGATCTGCCGGACGATACCTTGCTGGCGGCACGGCGAATCGCGGTGTTTCCCTGCGGGCTCTACGCTGCGCCGGGCTATCTTGCCGAGCGTGGCGAGCCCGTGTCGCCGGACGATCTGGTTCAGCATGAGGCGCTGCGGTTGTTGCGCGGCAATGGCGAGCCCGCGCCGTGGACGTTGCTGCGCGATCAGGCGCGCTGGGAAGGCGTTCCGCCGGGCCGTGCCACGGCCAATTCCCCCGAGCTTCTGATCACGCTGGCGTGCGCCGGCGCGGGAATCGCAGCCGTGCCCGACTATTTCGCCTTGCCCCGCGTACGCCAGGGCGGGCTGCGCCGCGTGCTGCCGGCATGGCATCTGCCGTCGCATACCGCGTGGGCTGTGTTTCCGGGGCGGCGTTTGATGCCGGCCAAGACCCGGGCCTTCATCGACATGCTGGAAGCGGCATTGTCCGGACTCCGTTCGTCGGCCTGACGCCATTCCGTCGCTGCCGTTGGC
>CAYUYI010000462.1:0-2273 GCA_964448995.1 uncultured Propionivibrio sp.
TGCCCGCCTTCGCCGAGCCACCAGCCGGGCAGCATCGCCCCGTAATACGGCCCCCAGACGCCCGGTACCATGACCGGATCGGGATTGACGACCATGTGGCAGTTCGAGGTGCCACCGATGATCGCCAGGCTGCCCAGTGGTGCGGTGCTGACCAGCGCCAGTCCGCCGGCGTGCGCGTCGATGATGCCGGTGGCGACGACGATGCCGGGAACCAGTCCGAGCGCTTCGGCGGCCTTGGCGCTCAGTGTGCCGGCAGCTGAGCCGAGTGACAGCACTTTGGGCGGTACCTTGCCGAGCAGGTCGGTCAGGCCGACGGCGGAAAGCAGTGTGTCACTGAAGCGGTTCTCGTGCGCCAGGTAATTCCACTTGCAGGTCAGCGTGCACACGCTGGCGATGTCGGCGTCGGCGAGACGCCAGGTCAGATAATCGGCGAGGTCGAAGAAACGCCAGGTCTGGGCATAGCGCTCGGGGAAATGCTGCTTGAGCCACAGGACTTTGGGCAGCTCCATCTCGATGCTGACTTCGCCGCCGACGTAGGCCAGCGCCGCGTCGTGCGTGGCATTGAGTGCTGCCGTCTGCGTACCGGCGCGGTGGTCCATCCACATGATGATGTCGCGCTCGGCTTCGCCCGTTTCGGCGACCGAGACCGGCTGGCCGTTCTCGCCCACAGCAACCAGCGAACACGTCGCATCGACGCCGATCGAGGCTACCTGCGACGGCGAAACGCCGGCCTTGGCGACCGCTTCGCGCACGGCCGCGCAGGTCTGTGTCCAGATGTCGGCCGACGATTGTTCGACGAACAGCGGCTTCGGATGGAATTGTTGGATCGGACGGACGGCAAAGGCCAAGCGCTGACCGTCCGCGGCAAAAATGCCGGCCCGTACGCTGGCCGAACCGATGTCGATGCCCAGGAATACCGGTGTGTCCACGCCCCCTCCGTTTATAGAGCTAATTCGAGTTAGCACTATAGTCAATCAAGGGGCGTTTATCAAGTACGAGGCGCTCAGGCATTCAAGGAGAAAGCCAACAAAAAAGCCCCCGAAACCGGGGGCCTTCAACCTCGCGCTGCCGATCGCAGCGACAGGGGCGCTTACAGCCCGAGCAGGCTGCTGTGGACCTTCATGACCACCTTGCGGATCGTCTTTTTCTCGCCGATGGCCAGGCACGGACGATGCAGCTCGTTCGGCAGGAAAACGAGATACGAACCGGGATTGATGTCGATGAACGACTCGCCGGCCGGGGTCGGGAAGAACGCCAGATCCTTTTCCTTCAACTGATCGTCGGCAATCGGCAGCTTGGGTTGCGGCAGGGCAAAGCCATAGCGCTCGCTCGTCGAGTAGGGCAGCTGGATGTCGGCGTATTGACGGTGCGCCTCGGCACGGCTTTCTTCGAGCGTGCGCAGTTCCACGTCCTGCACCAGATAGAACAGCTTGTCGCCTTCGACTTCGTAACGTCCCGGCTCCATTTTCTGCGGATCGACTTTCTGGATGGCTTCGAGTGCCCGCACCACAGCGGCGGGCAAAACGGACTTCTGCTGGGCGAGATCGGAAAACTGACCGGCAATCATGGCAACACTCCTTTCGAAAATCGCGATGATACTCGCCCATGGGGGACCGGCAAACGGTCATTCGCCGATTATTACGGATTGTCATGTGGCTGTAACAAACGGGGATTAGTCTGCGCCCTGAAGTGACCGACAACCATGACTAAAGGAGTGTATTGGTGATGAACCCCAGAATTCTGTCTACCCTGGCCGTGACCGGCCTTGCCCTGATGGGCGCGCAATCCGCCGTGGCGCAAGTCGTCAAGATCGACGGCTCGTCGACGGTGTACCCGGTGACCGAGGCGGTTGCCGAAGATTTCCAGAAAGCCAAGAAGAATGCAGTCAAGGTGACGGTCGGCATTTCCGGCACCGGCGGCGGTTTCAAGAAATTCTGCCGTGGCGAAACGGACATTTCCGATGCGTCGCGCCCGATTCTCAAAGCCGAGATGGAGATCTGCAAACAGGCCGGCATCCAGTACTACGAACTGCCTGTCGCGTTCGACGCGATTACCGTCGTCGTCAATCCCAAGAGTTTCCTGAAAGACATCAGCGTCGCGCAGATGAAAGCGATGTGGGAGCCGGCCGCGCAAGGCAAGGTGACCAAGTGGAACCAGATCGACCCGTCCTGGCCCGATGCGCCGATCAAACTGTTCGGGCCGGGCGCCGATTCGGGAACCTTCGACTATTTCACCGAAGCCGTCGTGGGCAAGGCCAAATCCTCGCGCGGTGA
>CAYUYI010000463.1:0-2264 GCA_964448995.1 uncultured Propionivibrio sp.
AGATGTCGATGTCGGCCGGAATGCCGGCAGGGTAGCTTTTCAGCCAGATGCGTTCTGTCATGTCGGGTATCGTACGGGGACTGCGCCGATTTTTGCGGCGTCTCTGGAACCCCGGAGTTGAAATCGTGCGAAGATTAGCCAAAATCGTTGCGCACTGCAAACATTTTTCAGCGTGGGTGGTTTTGCCGGCAAACCCATAAAAACCGATTTATTTCAATGTGTTAATGACGATAAGCTACTGGCGCAAAGCAGCCCGCGAACTGTCGGGGAACGACCCGGTGATGGCCGCGATCATCCGTGCGCATCAGGGCAGTTCGCTGGTTTCGCGCGGCGATCCCTTCGGCACGCTGGCGCGCTCCATCGTTGGCCAGCAGATTTCGGTCAAGGCCGCCGACAGTGTCTGGGCTCGCCTGGTTACGGCATTGCCAGCCGTCACGCCGCAGGGCGTGCTCACGCTCGATGCGGCCGCGCTGCGTGCCTGCGGCCTGTCGGTGCGCAAGGTCGAGTATCTCGGCGATCTGGCGCGCCATTTTGTCGATGGCCAGATCCACGTGAGTCGCTGGGATGCCATGAGTGATGACGAAATCATTGCCGAACTGACCGCCGTGCGCGGCATCGGCGTGTGGACGGCCGAGATGTTCCTGATCTTCAACCAGATGCGTCCCGATGTCTTCCCGCTTGACGACATCGGCCTGCAGCGGGCGGTTGCGCTACACTATTTCGATGGCCAGCGTCCGTTGCGGCGGCAACTGGCCGAGTTCGGCGAACGCTGGCGGCCCTGGCGCTCGGTGGCGACTTGGTACCTCTGGCGCAGCCTCGACCCGGTGCCGGTCGAGTATTGATCCCGCAGGCACGCAGCGGTTGCGTACAATGCGCGCTTTTTTCATCTTCTCTGGCAGATCATCATGGCTCTGAACCGTGTTCCCGCAGGCGCATCCCTTCCCAACGATTTCAACGTCATCATCGAAATCCCGATGAATGCAGCGCCGGTCAAGTATGAAGTCGACAAGGCGAGTGGCGCCATCTTCGTCGACCGCTTCATGTCCACGGCCATGCAGTATCCGTGCAATTACGGCTACATCCCGCACACCATCTCGCCGGACGGCGATCCGGTGGACGTGCTCGTCGTCGCCCAGTTCGCCTTGCCGACCGGGGTTGTCGTGCGTTGCCGCCCGGTCGGCATGCTTGATATGGAAGACGAGGCTGGTGGCGACGCCAAGGTGCTGGCCGTGCCGGTTGACAAGCTCACCCGGATGTATCGCAACGTCATCAGTCACCGCGATCTGCCGGAAATCCTGCTCGACCAGATTTCGCATTTCTTCGCCCACTACAAGGATCTGGAACCCGGCAAGTTCGTGAAAATTCGCGGCTGGCTCGATGCCGAAGAGGCCAAGCGGGAGATTCTCGAGGGCGTGCAGCGTTACGACGAGGCGCACGAAAAGCCGGCCTACTGATCCGCAAGTACGCGATGACCATGGCGCAGACCCCCTCGGACACCATCGACGCCGCCCTGGCCCGGTTTTTTGCCGGGCAGCCGGGCGTGCGGCGTGTTGTCGTCGCCCTTTCCGGCGGGATGGATTCGGTGGTGCTGCTGCACGCGCTGGGCCGCTTGCACGCGGCGGGCACCTGTCTGGCGGAACTGTCGGCCTTGCATGTGCATCACGGTCTTAGCCCGAACGCCGATGGCTGGGCGCAGTTCTGTCGCGATCTTTGCGTTGATATGAATGTTGCCTTGAAGATCGAGCGTGTCGACGTTCCGCGCGGGAGCGGCGAAGGGCTGGAGGCAGCCGCGCGTCGCTGCCGCCATGCGGCGTTTGCCGCCTGTGACGCGGACGCCGTGGCGCTGGCACACCATCGCGACGATCAGGCCGAAACGGTGCTGCTCAACCTCCTGCGCGGGGCCGGCGTGGCCGGTGCGGCCGGGATGCCCGCCGCACGAGCGCAACGCAACGGCCCGCTGCTGATTCGGCCGTTGCTGGACGTGGCGCATGCCGTCCTTGAAGCCTATGCCGTCGAGCACGGTTTGCGCTGGATCGATGACGAAAGCAACGCAAACCGGCATTTTCGACGTAATTTCCTGCGCCACGACGTCTTGCCGGCGCTTGAAGACAAATTTCCCGGTGCGCGGCAGTCATTGGCCCGTGCGGCGGGGCATTTCGGCGATGCGGCACAATTGCTCGATGAATTGGCGGCACTCGATGTCGCGGCGGTGCGCCAGCCATCCGGACGGATCGGGCTGACTGCCTTCAATGGCCTGGTGCCGG
>CAYUYI010000464.1:0-2262 GCA_964448995.1 uncultured Propionivibrio sp.
TCGCCTGTGTGGAATGTGGCTACGAGAACAACGCCGATCTGGTCGGCGCGATCAATGTTTTAGCGGCAGGACATGCCGTGTTGGCCTGTGGAGGAATGGTGCAGTCGGGCCGTCCAGCGAAGCAGGAACCCGCCGAAGCGACTACACAGGGGTTTGCCCTTGTTTAGCGCCGTAGGAATCGCCTTCCTTCAGGTAGGCGAGGATGTCAAGCGCAAGCTTCACGCCGAGTGTAGATGGCGTTCATGGCGAATAACTCTTTCCACAACCATTGCAATTAATAATAAAATCTATTAACCTTTAATAAGAAATTGTTTATTAATCTTTGCGATGCGCAAATCCGATCTCCATCCTGTCTTGCAGGCTACCTGCGTTCCGGTCCCAGACCGGTCTGGATGCTTTGCTGTGGTGCCACAACCCGTCTCGTTTTCTGTCGATACACCCGCAAGTCACGGCATCTTCGCCTTGGCGCGGCGCGAACTGGAGTTGCTTACCGACACGATCGCGCGTAACGCTGAATACGCCGAGTTGGTTTTGCATATGCTGAATCGTCGCGAAGCGGTCGATAGCAGCCAGATCGAGGGAACGCATACTGGCTTCGATGGCCTGCTCATTCACGAGATCGAGGCCGGGAGCAAAGAGGTCCACGCAGATCAGGATGCAGCCGAGACCTTGGGTTATGTGCAAGCGTTCATGTTGGGATGCCACGCCATCGAGCAGGGAGGGCAGGGCGCGCTAAACAATGATCTGATTCGGCAATTGCACGCGACACTTATGGCCGGGCAGGAACGCGCGCTACCCGGACGGTGGCGGGAGATCCAGAACTTCATAGGTTCCAGGCTTGAAACCGCCCGTTATGTTCCACCACCGGCAGCGCTCGTTCCCAAGCTGATGGAAGACCTGCAGAGATTGCTACAGTACCAATCGGAAGGCGTGATCGAAGTCTCTATCCTGATGCGTGCCGGCATTGCCCATGCCCAGTTCGAAGCCATTCATCCGTTCCTCGACGGCAACGGAAGAACTGGGCGGCTGCTGCTGCCGTTGATGCTCAAAGCTGCTGGTCAGCCACCAATTCATCTGGCGACCTTTCTGAAAGTCCGTCAACACGATTACTACGATGCCCTCTGGCAGGCACAGACCCGGCTCAACTGGACACCGTGGATGACGCTCTTTCTGGAATGCGTGGTGGCCTCATGCCGGCACACAGTTCAACTGTTCTCGGCACTTAAGGAATTGCAGACGTACTGGCGAGCCCTGCTGACGGAAGCCGGCAAGCGTCGTGACGCAACGATCTGGAAAGTGACCGACCTGCTTCTCGGGCAACCGGTAGTGACCGTCAATGTCGTAGCAGAGCGACTTGGCGTAACCTTTCCCGCAGCAAATGATGCGATTACTGCACTGGTTGCCCTCGATATCCTGAGACCCGCTACTGCACAACGTCGGCATCGAGTGTTTCATGCCCACGCCGTGATGAATGCCCTCTATACCGGACTGGATGCCGTTCTCGACGACGTGATTCGCTGGTCGGCACCTGAATAGGCGATGATGTTTCATGGGTGCGCTAGGGGTGGTCATGCGCCTGGGAAAAGGTGGGCTGCCGACTGCAAGTGAGGTCGCCGCGCTATTCTTGGCGGATGAGAACGATGCTTGGTTCTGCAACAAAAAGAGAAGGGCGCAATACCCGATACATGGAGTGCAAAGGATCCACTCCCGGACCGCTCCAATCACGAAAATCTGAGCTCTGTCCTGGCTCTGTTGTGAACGTTGCATGCCACAAAGAATGCTCAACAACGATGATTTTGGACGGGGCGTCTTCGAACTGATCTGCCGTTATATCGACGATAAGTGCGCCATTGGAGAGCCAAGCATGAGACGTCCAAGTGTTGTCTTGCTGATTTCCGCGGGTGCCGCAGATGTACTCAAAGCCAAGTACTCCCATATCCTTAAAGTAGGCACCAAGCAATAGAGATGTGTCACCACAGGCGCCTGCGGGGAACGATGCCATCGTGAGCGGCAACGCTTCGCGCGGCAATGCTTCGATAGCAGCGCGCATTTGCCTAGCAAGCTTCTCAAGCTGGGCGTGTGGCATTTCTCGTGACCAGTATCAAGTTGAAGGTTTTCTTTAGGGGTTTCCGGATTATCGGGTGGACGGAGAGAGATGGTTCTGGCTGGTTTGCACTTGTAGACTCCGGATTATTGGGTGGACGCGCTGTTTATTGGATTGATATTGTGCGTTGCGGTAGCATATGTGCATGAATACGGAAC
>CAYUYI010000465.1:0-2252 GCA_964448995.1 uncultured Propionivibrio sp.
ACGATAACGACAGCTACCTCGTCAACCAGAACTGGCGCGAGGCTGGCGCGGCAATCTCGTTCAATCTCTTCAATCTGCTTTCGGCCCCAGCCCAGATGCAGATGGCCGATGCCGGCGTAGCACTGGCCGATCAGCGGCGCGTGGCCACCCAGATGGCGGTGTTGGCGCAGATGCACGTTGCGCGCCTGCAGTACGCCTTCGCGGTGCAACAGTTCAACCGTGCCGACGCCATGTGGCTGGTTGACGACCGCATCAACGGGCATACCACCAACCGGGAGAAAGCAGAGGCGCAAGGCCGGCTGGAATCCGTGGCCAACAACACGGCCGCCATTCTGAGCCTGTTGCGCCGGTACCAGGCGCTTTCCCAGGTGCATGCGGCCTCGGGCAAGTTGCAGGCAACGCTGGGCATGGAGCCGCAACTGGGCAGTGTGCGCGAGCTTTCGCTGGGTGAGCTGACCGAGGCGGTTCGTCGTTCGCTCAAGGAATGGGAAGACGGTCAGCTGCCCGCAGTTCCGGAAACACCGGCGGCACAACCGGCCAGCAAGCCGCAGGCGGCCTTGCCCGAAAATGCGGTGGCTGTTCCTGTGGCGGATACGACCCCGGCATCGCCCGTCGCAGTGCGGAACATCGAGGTCGAGTCGCAAGCGGCGGCAGATGCAGCAAAGACCATCCCTGTCGATGCAACGGTCGTTGATGTTCCGCCACCACCCGCGGCCGAGTTGCCCGTTGCAGAACCGGTTGCAGCGACCGTCGCGGATGAGCCGGACGTGCGTGTGCAAGCGACTGACGATCCTTCTGTGACCAAGGGGTGATCGGTGCGGCGTCAGCAAACGATTTCGACGTTGTTCATGGCCGCTTTGGCCATGGCAGCGTCGGCTGCCGAACCTGGGCGCCCGGCTGCGCCGGCAGCCCTGATGCCTGTTTCGGGTGGCGCCGTCGCGTCCTCTGCGGCGACCAGCACGCCGGCCGTCAAGCCGGGAGCCGAGCGTCAGGACATTCGTGCCCAGCTTTCGCCCCAGCGCTTTACCACCCTCGCGGCCGAGATCGGCGCCAAGGTCAATCGCCTTCCGGTGTCTGAAGGCGGGAGCTTCAAATCGGGGCAGGCGCTGATTGTCTTCGACTGTTCCCTGCAGACGGCGCAGCTCAACAAGGCGCGGGCGGCCCTGAGCGGGGCCGAGAAAACCTTTACGGTCAATACCCGCCTGTCTGAACTGGGGTCGATCGGCAAAGCCGAACTTGCCGTTTCCGATTCCGAAGTCGCCAAGAATCGGGCCGAAGTGGCTGCGATGGCCGCCATGCTCGCCAAGTGCACTGTGGTCGCTCCATTTTCCGGGCGCGTCAGTGAACAGAAAGTCCGGGAACAGCAGTACGTTCAACCCGGACAGGCCTTGCTCGAAATTATCGATGACAGTGTGCTTGAGCTCGAATTCATCGCGCCATCGCGCTGGCTGTCCTGGTTAAAAGCGGGGCACGGTTTCCAGGTACGGATCGATGAAACCGGTAAAACCTATCCGGCCAAGGTGTTGCGTATCGGCGCCAAGGTCGATCCTGTCAGCCAGTCCGTCAAGCTGGCTGCCGCCATCAACGGCAAGTTTCCCGAACTGATCGCGGGCATGAGCGGAACCGTTCTGCTTGCAGCGCCTTCCGGTCAGCCTCAGTAGTTTTTTGCACAACCACTTTCAATTTTTTCCGCGAGGCCCGACATGAACCGAATGATCCCGTCAGCCCAACTGCAACGTTCCGCCAAGTCGCAAAGGAAAGCCCTGCGCGGCAGCCAGCCCGCGCCGCTGGCGCTTGAAGCGCGTCTGATGTTTGATGGTGCAGCGCTCGCCACTGAGCGTCCGGTGGTTCAGACGGCCGATGCCTCTGGTGTTGATGCGGGCGTGCAGCCCCTCGACAAGGGCATTGCCGCGGTCGAGACGAAGGTTGAGCGCGAAGGGGCCGCCGCTTCGGCAGACAGCACCGCAGCCCGCGAAATCATTTTTGTTGACCCGAGCGTCAGCGACTGGCAACAACTCCTCACGGGCAAGCCGCAGGACACAGTGGTCATCATGCTCGATCCGGCACGAGATGGATTGTCGCAAATGGCCGACGCCTTGAAGGGGCAGAGCGGCATCGACGCGATCCATGTCATTACCCATGGCGGCGATGGCCGCTTGATCCTGGGTGGAAAAGATGTCGACCAGGCTGCGTTGGCCGAACATCAGGGTGACCTGCAACAGATTGGCCAGGCACTGAGCGCCAATGGCGAT
>CAYUYI010000466.1:0-2246 GCA_964448995.1 uncultured Propionivibrio sp.
GGGTAGTTGTCACGCAGGTCGGTCTTGATCGAGAACGGCAGTCGGGCGATGTCTTCGAGAGATTCAATCGACGCCGGCGTGACACCGCGCTCGGCCATCCGCTCGCGAAACGGCGCCACGTTGGCATAGGCGCGTTCAACGACCGCCTTCAGCCGACGTAACTGCAGTTCGCGCAACTGTGCCGCCGGCAGGTAATCCGGCGCACTGACCGGATGAAATCCTTGACCGGCATCGTTCCAGTTTTCTCCCAACATCCCTTTTTCCCCTTGAATTTTGAATCATCCGATGGCCCGATGCCGGGCGATCGACACCTAGGCCACCGCCTGACGCCCCTGATGGAACGCTTCGAGATTCAGCCGGTGATGCTTGTCGGCAAAATTGCCGCGAATGGCGTCTTCCCAGACCGGAACCGGAATATCGAGCGAGGCGCTCAGCACGCCAAGCAGCGCCACGTTGATCGATTTCGCCTGCAGCTTGCCCGACGCCTTCGCCAGCGAATCGGGCGAAATCAGCTGCCCGCCGGCCTTGAGCACATGGCGATTGACCTCGACCTGATCGGGGGCGACCACCACCAGATAGTCGACTTCCCCGGCGGGGATCATCGGGCTATCGACCCGATCACCGAAACGCACGTCGCTGGCCACCGAACCGCCGCGCTGGCTCATGCCATGAATCTCGCTCTTCTTGACATCGAGCCCGTGGCGGAACGCCGCATCGGCGAGCACATCGGACGCCTTCACCACCCCCTGGCCGCCCAGACCGGCCACCACCACATTCACCACTGTCTTCGTCATCGCCATTTTTTGTTCGTCCCCGTTCTCATTCCTATTCGCTCTCACAAGCAGTCGCACACGCGCGCTCGCAGGCGCTCTTCTTGACTTCGATCGCCTTTTCATACTGTCGGATTTTCGGCGCGGCCAGAATGCACGGGCGGCGCGCCACGATCACGGCCAATTGCTGGCTCGCCAGCGCGTCGGTAATCACCTGATCCATCGAGACGTCACTCGCCATCGGATCGACGGTCACGACATAGCCAATGCCCATCGCCCGCGCCACGTCCTCGAAAACGATCTTGCCTGCCGCCCCGTGCTGCAGGTCGCGCCCGGTGCCGGGATGCTCTTGCTGGCCGGTCATCGCTGTCGTCCCGTTGTCGAGGATCATCAGCACATGCCCGTCCGGCGGCGGGTTGTAGACCATTTCAGCCAATCCGGTGAGGCCGCTGTGCATGAAGGTGGAATCACCGATCACGCTGACGACGCGCCGCGATTGTTCCGGCGGCAGTACGTGCCGCAGACCGAGACCGACGCCAATGCTCGCGCCCATGCACACACAGGTATCCATCGCCGAGTACGGCGGCAGCACCCCCAGGGTATAGCAGCCGATATCGCCGGAAACGATGCAGTCGAGACGGTGCAGCGCCTCGAAGACCGGACGGTGCGAACAGCCTTCGCACAGGGCGGGCGGCTTGCCCGCGACCGGTTTGGCTTCGGGCGAATCGTCATGCGACAGAATCCGCCGGACCCGGTCGGTGTTCAATTCGCCGAAACGGAAACGTTCGGGCTTGCCCTCCACCACCAGCCCTTCCGCCCGCAGCTCGGTCACCAGCAACGGATCGCCCTCCTCGATCACTACACAACGATCCACCGAAGCGACGAAATCGCGAATCGCCTGCATCGGCAAGGGGTAGGAGAAACCGAGCTGCAGGATGCTGGCTTCCGGCGCCGCTTCGCGGGCGTGCATGACCGCCACACCGGAAGCAATGATGCCCAGCGCCGTGCCACGGCGCTCAACGATGGTTTGCGCACATTGTTCGGCATAGGCAGCCGCCCGCGCCAGTTTGTCGCGCAGCTTGCGATGCGCCGGGCGGGCATAGGCGGGAATCATCACCCGCGCCGACACATCACGTTGGAAGTCCGGTTCTTTCGCCGGGGGCGGCGGGGGCGTCTTCACCACGATGCTTTTCGAATGGCAGGTGCGGGTGGTCATGCGCAGCATCACTGGCTGCTGAAATTGTTCCGAAATGGCGAAGGCGGCACCCGTGAAATCGTAGGACTGCTGTGAATCAGCCGGTTCAAGCATGATCACGCCGGCGGCGCGGGCATACTGGCGGTTATCCTGCTCATTCTGGCTCGAAGCCATGCCGGGATCGTCAGCCGAAATCAGCACCAGCCCGCCCGATACGCCCGCGTAGGCGGCGGTAAAGAGCACATCGGCCGCCACGTTGACGCCCACGTGCTTCATCGTCA
>CAYUYI010000467.1:0-2238 GCA_964448995.1 uncultured Propionivibrio sp.
CGGAGATGAAGTCGTTGCGCATGATCAGGTCGGCGACCTTGCCGATGACCAGCGGGTCTTCCTGCGGCACGCCGCCGAGCAGCAGGATGTCCGGGCGCATTTCGCGCACGCGGCGGAAGCCTTCGGTCGCGCCAGGAACGGCCTGGTTCATGACGATTGCCTTCATCAGCGGATCGTTCGCCAGGGAGACGATCTGGGAGATGGTGGTCTCCTGTTCGGCGCTGAAGTTGTTCGGATAGGTCAGGTGCTGGATCATCCCGCCGTTCTTGACGTCGCCGTATTCCTTGATCATGGCTTCGGCGCCGCGGACTTCGTCTTCGCCCTGGTTCACGGTACCCGTGATAATTCCGACGTGATATTTGGCGGCAGCCAGCGCCGCCGCTCCCGGAACTGCCAGGCACAGAGCCAGCGCGAGATGCGCCATACCCTTACGTACGTTCATCATAAAACCTCCTTGAAATGTCCATCGGAAAATGGATGATTGATTGCAATAACTAACAAATCGAGTGATACCCAGGCAAAACAAGAAACGACAACAATTCTGATTCAGGAGTAGTGCAGCGGCGGATGCTTGGCCATGATTGAGCTCTGCTTAGCGGTAGATTGCGGTTTGCAGCGCTTCGCCGACGCGCGCAAAGCCGCGGTACATGCCTTCCGAATTGAACGGCAGGCAAATGTTGCCTTTGGCGTCGACGGCAATCAGTCCGCCGCTGCCGCCAATCATCGGCAATGAGGTCATCACCAGTTCATGCGCCGCCGCTTCGAGCGACTGGCCGCCGTAGGCCATGCGGGCGCAGACGTCGTAGGCCGCGACCGTGCGCATGAACATTTCCCCGGTGCCAGTGCAGGAAACGGCTGCCGTGCGGTTGTCGGCGTAGTTGCCTGCGCCGATCAGCGGCGTATCGCCAACCCGGCCGGCAAGTTTGTTGGTCAGGCCACCCGTCGAGGTGGCGGCCGCCAGATTTCCCTGCGCATCGAGCGCGACCGCGCCGACGGTGCCGAATTTCCGGTTTTCATCCAGCGGCGTCGTGCCTGTTTGCGCGCCGGATTGTGCCTCGGGCCGGACACCGGTTTGCGTTGCGCGGGCAGTCATGGCCGCACCGTCGTGATCGAGCAGTGTGGCATTGGTCGCCAGCGCGCACCGCAATTGCTCGCGTCGGGCTTCGGTCGAGAAGTAATCCGGGGCGACCATCTCAAGCCCGGCAGCTTCGGCAAAAGCCTCCGCACCGGCGGCGACGAACAGCACGTGTCCGCTCCGTTCCATGACTGCTCGTGCCGCACGAACCGGGTAGCGGATGCGGCTGACGCAAGCGACGGCGCCGGCGCGCAAACTGGCGCCGTCCATGATCGAGGCGTCGAGTTCGTGCGTCTCGTCATGCGTGAAAACCGAGCCGTGCCCAGCGTTGAACAGTGGGCAATCTTCCAGCATCGCCACTGCCAGCGTGACGGCGTCGAGTGCGCTGCCGCCGTCGGCGAGCAGGCGCTGGGCGGGGAGAAGAATGTCGCGCAGCGCCGCGTGGTAACGCTGTTCCTGTTCGCTGCTGATGCTCGCGCGGCTCAGCGTGCCTGCGCCGCCGTGGATGGCGATGACCGGGACGGGGGTAGGTGTCGTCATGATTTTCCTGGCGCCGCTTTGGTTGGCGTGCGTTTTTTCCTGCCGTTGCCTGCCGCTGTCGTGACGCTCGGGCGCAAGGCCGTGTTGGCGTTGCCATGAATCCACGGCAGCACCGATTCGGCAAGTTGCGTCGCCGCCTTGATCGACGACCGTTTGTTTTGATGCGCGACGGCACTGCACAAGGCCTCGATCAGCGCCAGCGCGCTGGCTTCGCAATTGGAAAAGTATTCGCTCTCGGTCTGGACATAGAGCGATACGCGGGCCAGTCGTGCCAGCGGCGAGGTGACCCGGTCGGTGAGCGCCAGGACGGGGACGCCTGCATCGCAGGCGCGCTGGGCGAGAAAAACCGTGTCGGCCGAGTAGCGAGGGAAGGTAATGGCAATGACCAGATCGCTCGGTTGCAGGCGCGACAGCATACGCGCGGCAAAAGAGGATCCTTCGAGGTTGGCCAGTGACTGGACGTCGTTGCACTGCGAGTCGAGTTCGCGTTGCAGCAGCCCACCCAGCCAACTGCTGGCGCCGAATCCGATGATACGAATCCGCTTGGCGCTGAGGATGGCGTTGACTGCCTGTTCGCAGCTTTGGGCGTCAAGCGCCTGCTGTGTCAAACCAATATTGCGCTG
>CAYUYI010000468.1:0-2224 GCA_964448995.1 uncultured Propionivibrio sp.
GAATTGCGCCGTAACGATGAAGTTTACTGGCATGCCAGCGGTCAAGGCATCCCGGTCATGTTCGCCCTCCACCCGACCTTCCACAACGGCAGGAATACTGGTGCTGTCGTTAGTTTCATCGACATCACCGAGTTGCGTGCCGCCGAACAGGCGCGCGAAAAGGCGCTGATCGCGGCAGAAAATCTGGCGCGGATCAAGAGCCAGTTCCTGGCCAACATGAGCCACGAAATACGCACGCCGCTCAACGGCATTCTGGGATTCACCCAGATCGGGTTGCGCTACTACTTCGATGGGGCCAAAGCCCGGAATGCGTTCGAGAAGATCCTGACCTCAGGCAACCGCCTGCTCGGCATCGTCAACGACGTGCTTGATTTCTCCAAGATCGAGGCCGGCAAGCTGACGATCGCTCAGCACGCGGTCAATCTCGCCGAAGTCATCGACCACGCCGTGGAACTCGTTGCTGAACGAGCACAGGTGAAAAAACTGCAACTGATCGTCGAGAAATTGCCAACGCTGCCGAAAACCTGCACCAGCGACGCACTGCGACTGGAGCAGGTCCTGCTCAACCTGCTGACCAACGCCATCAAGTTCACCGAATACGGACAGGTCCATCTGACGGCATCGTCTACGGGTGACTGGCTCGTCTTCCGCGTTACCGATACCGGCATCGGCATCAGCGACGAAGAACTCCGGCTGGTCTTCAAACCTTTCCACCAGAGCGACGGTACCGCATCGAGACGATTTGACGGAACGGGACTCGGGCTGGCCATCAGCAAACATATTCTCGAACTGATGGGCGGTGCAATCGAAGCCAGCAGCCGGGCAGGTCTCGGGAGTTGTTTTGAATTCCGCATCCCCTACATCGAAGCGCCTGTCATGGCAACGAGCCCGACATTAACGAATGGCGGCCCCTTGCCGCGGCCGCTGGCCGGAATCGCGATTCTTGCTGTCGAGGACGATCCGATCAGCGCGATCATGCTCGAACACAATTTGCTGGAAGACGGCGCCTCGGTGACCATGGCCGGCAATGGCCTCGAAGCCGTCGAGCATATCCGGAACAAAGGCGCTGACGCCTTCGATTTGGTGCTGATGGACATCCGGATGCCGGTGATGGATGGCTACGAAGCCACGCGGCAGATCAAGCAACTTGCGCCGGATCTGCCGATCATCGGACAATCGGCGCACGTCTTCGGCGACGAAAAGGACAAGGGGTTTGCTGCCGGCATGGCGGCCCATATCGCCAAACCGATCGATTTCGGCGAATTGATCGACGTGATTCTCGAGCACGCACCAATCCGTCGCCCTGCCTCCTGATTCACGGGGACCGCGCATCCATGATGCTGCGGCAGGACGCTCTCGGGCAAGTGCGCGACATGCGCAACAAGGCGAAACAAGCACGACAGCGCAAGCTTACGAGCGATGTTTAACCTCGCTCGCCGCGCGCAGCGAGATAAATGCCGGCGAGCAGCAGGAGGAAGCCGGCCCCTTGCCAGAGCGCAAATCCCTCGCCGAAGATGAGCCAGGCAAAGAGCGAACTACCAACCGGTTCGCCCAGCGTCACCACCGCTACAAAGGTTGGCGAAACATAACGCAGCGACCAGTTGTAAGCCGTGTGGCCAAGCAACTGAGGGCCCAGCGCCAACCCCAGTGCCGCCGCATAGGCCGACAGGCTGTAGCCGCTCAGCGGTACGCCCCCACCTTGGCACGCCAGCAACAGGAATAACGCGGCCGCTCCATAAGCCAGCCAGATATACGCCGACAACGGGGTCCCGGCACGCAAACGCCGCCCGATCAGCAGATAGGCCGAAAAACACCAACTCCCAACGATTGCCAACCCGTTGCCCAGCGAGGTATTGCTGCCTGAAACCGCGGTATGGCTATCGCTCCAGAAGATCAGCGCGCTGCCGGCCAACGAAACGGCGATCCCCATCAACGTCAGGCGGCTCGTCCGCTCTCCCAGGAAAATGAACGCTGCAAGACTGATCCATACCGGATTGGTCGTCACCAGCGCCGTACTGCTCGCCACCGACGTGTATTCAAGCGAACTGATCCAGGTGGCGAAATGCAGTGCTAGGAAAAACCCTGCCCCCGCCGTCAGCATGATCTGCCGACCGGTCAATGTCTGCAACACATGGCGCGATTGCCACCATGCCACCGGCGTCACGATTGCTGCCGCCAACCCCAGGCGGAGCGCAGCGACCGCCAGCGACGGCACCCCGGCCCC
>CAYUYI010000469.1:0-2216 GCA_964448995.1 uncultured Propionivibrio sp.
CCGAACTCAAAGCGCAAGGGTTTGACGGCGACTACAGCCGCGTGACCGAATTCATCCGGCGCTGGCGCCTGGACGGCGGCAAGGCCGTGGCCCGTGCCTTCGTTCCGCTGCAATTCGCACCCGGTGAAGCGCACCAGTTCGACTGGAGCGAAGAGCGCCTGCTCATTGGCGGCGTCTGGCGCAAGATTCTGGTGGCGCACCTCAAGCTCTGCTACAGCCGCGCCTTTGTCGTTCAAGCGTATCCGACGCAAAGCCACGAAATGCTGTTCGACGCGCACGCCCGAGCGTTCGCGGCGCTTGGTGGGATTCCGAAGCGCGGCATCTACGACAACATGAAGACGGCTGTCGACAAGGTCAAGAAAGGCAAGGTACGGGTGGTTAATACCCGCTTTGCCGCGATGGCCTCGCACTACCTGTTCGACCCCGATTTCTGCAACGTTGCTTCGGGTTGGGAGAAAGGCGTCGTCGAGAAGAACGTCCAGGACAGCCGACGACGCATCTGGCAGGACGCTGCCGAAATACGCTTCGGTTCCTTCACCGAACTCAACCTGTGGTTGCTGTCGCGGTGCCGGCGCCTCTGGCAGGAACTCAAGCATCCCGACTACGACCTGACGCTGGCCGAATTGCTCGAACAGGAACAGACGAGCCTGATGCCGATGATCGTTCCCTTCGACGGCTACGTCGAAACGGTCGGCAAAGTGTCGAGCACGTGCCTCATCAATTTCGACCGCTGCCGGTACTCGGCGCCGTGCGAACTGGCCGGACAGATCGTCGGCATCCGCGTCTATCCGGAGCGGATCGATCTGGTTGCCCAGGAAGTCATTGTCGCCAGCCATGGGCGCAGCTTCGGACGGGGCGAGACACGCTACGACTGGCAGCACTACGTCTCGCTGATCGAGCGGAAGCCCGGTGCCTTGCGCAACGGTGCACCCTTTGCGGACCTGCCGGCGCCGCTTCAGCGCTTGCGTGGCCTGCTGCTCAAGCGCGAAGGCGGCGACCGGGTCATGGCCAAGGTTCTGGCCGCTGTTCCCCGGCATGGACTGGAAGCGGTATTGGTCGCGGTGGAACTGGTGCTCGAATCCGGCAATGCCAGTGCCGAACACATCGAGAACGTCCTCAACCGCTTGCGAGCGGCACCGCCAACGCCCTCCGTGGAGACTGCCCTGGCGCTCCGCGAAACGCCAGTGGCCGATCCGCACCGCTATGACCGCCTGCGTCGGGAGGTGATCCATGCGCTGTGATATTGCCGCCGAACTCAAGGGCTTGCGCCTCTATGGCATGGCCGCCGCTTGGGAGGAGATCGCCTCGGCCGATAGCATCGGGTTACAGACCTCGTGCTGGCTGATCGAGCATCTCTTGCAGGCCGAGCACGCTGACCGGCATGCCCGCTCGATCAACTACCAGATGCACGCCGCCAAGTTCCCGGTGCATCGCGATCTGGCCGGTTTCGACTTCGAGTCATCGAAGGTCGATGCCGACCTGATTCGGGAACTGGCAACGCTCGCCTTTACCGAAGCCGCGCACAACGTGGTGTTCATCGGTGGAACCGGCACCGGCAAGACCCATCTGGCCACCGCGCTTGGCGTCTCGGGCATCATCCATCACGGCAAGCGCGTGCGCTTCTTCTCGACGATCGATCTCGTCAATCTGCTCGAACAGGAGAAAGCGGCTGGCAAGGCCGGTCGATTGGCCTTCTCGCTGCTACGCACGGATCTCGTCATTCTCGACGAATTGGGCTACCTGCCGTTCAGCCAGGCCGGCGGCGCCTTGCTGTTTCACCTCCTGTCAACGCTCTACGAGCATACCAGCGTGATGATCACGACCAATCTGACGTTCGGCGAATGGGCCAGTGTATTTGGTGATGCGAAGATGACGACGGCGATGCTCGACCGCCTGACGCATCATTGCCACATCGTCGAGACCGGCAATGAGTCGTATCGCTTCCGTCAGAGCGCAGCATCAGCGAAATCGCGTGTCCAGGCGCGGGAGCAGGCCAAGCGCGCCAAAGCCGCCGAAACCAAGCCGTTCTGATCGGCCGCCGCGTGGGGAAATCCGCTTCGGGCTACGCCCTGCGCGGCTTCCCCCACGCAAATGCCAAACACCATCCTGCCAACTATTGCGCTACACTGAACGTCAGCCGTGCGTATGAAATTCGGCTAAAGTCCCTGGGTAAAATTCAACGCGCACCGCCGGGTAATATTGGACGCGCAGCGACA
>CAYUYI010000470.1:0-2215 GCA_964448995.1 uncultured Propionivibrio sp.
TCGAGCGCATCGATCAGACATTGCACCAGAGTCCGGTCACGCTCGGGCAGGCTCATCAGCCCCAACTGCCAGGACAGATGTTCACGCAGCGACGTGGTGGCTGCCTGGACATCCTGAAAGTCGCCATCGTCATCGTCAAACGAACCGGACGAACTGCTCGCGCCCGCATAGCCACCTTCTTCACCAAGCCAACTGTCATCGCCTGCGGAAGTCTCCGGTGCGGCCTGCTCGCTCGGCTCTTCCGGCGCAGCACCTTCGGCCGAGGTTTCGTTCCCCTCGCCAGCAGGCGTCTGACGCGAAGCGTAATCCTCCTCATCGCGCTCGAGCAGCGGGTTTTCCTGGAGATATTTTTCCAGTTCCTGCTCGAGTTCGAGCGTCGACAATTGCAACAGGCGAATCGACTGCTGCAACTGGGGCGTGAGCGCGAGGTGCTGCGACAGCTTGAGTTGAAGGGATGGTTTCATTCTGGAGCCGGCCAGGCTACCGGATTCGGAAAAAATCGAACCGCCTGTTTTACATTATGAAAGATCAGCACAAGAATCAAAGACGGAAATTCTCGCCGAGGTAGACCTTGCGGACACTTTCATTATAAATGATTTCATCGGGACGGCCAGCAGCAAGAACCGTACCTTCATTGAGAATGTAGGCGTGGTCGCAGATGCCGAGGGTTTCACGGACGTTGTGATCGGTGATCAACACACCGATATTGCGGTCCTTGAGAAAGCGGATGATCTTCTGGATGTCGAGCACGGCAATCGGGTCGATACCGGCAAAAGGCTCATCGAGAAGAATGAACCGCGGATCGGTCGACAAGGCCCGAGCGATCTCGACACGGCGTCGCTCGCCGCCTGATAACGCAGCCGCGGGACTGTTGCGGATATGGCCGATGTGCAATTCAGCCAGCAGCTCTTCGGCGCGACGCTCGATTTCATCGGCGTCATCGATTTGCAATTCCAGCACCGCGCGAATGTTCTCGATGACCGTCAATTTTCGAAATACCGAGGCCTCCTGCGGCAGGTAAGAAAGCCCCAGGCGCGCACGCCGGTGAATCGGCAGATGCGTGATTCGCTGGCCATCCACATACACTTCACCGCCATCGCAGGCAACCAGACCGACCACCATGTAGAAACAGGTCGTCTTGCCGGCCCCGTTCGGTCCGAGCAGCCCAACGACTTCTCCGCTGTTGACTTCGAGCGACACCCCTTGCACCACCTTGCGCTTCTTGTAGCTCTTGCGCAGGTCCGTCGTCGTCAGCGTGCTCTTGCCATTCCCTGTTTCGGCCATCGTTCAGTCGTCTTCAAAATCGCCGCGCAACACGCGGCGGATCGTTTCGCCGGAAAATCCCCGGCTCGTCAAAAATCGCATCTGCTTCGCACGTCCGGCGGCATCCGCCGGCGCCGGGCGATCGCCGAACTTGCGCTGCCAAACCTGGCGCGCCCGCGCCAGTTCGTCACCGCAATCGGCCAGCGCCGTCTCCACCAATTCGCCATCCACGCCCTGCGTGCGCAACTCCTGCGCCAACCGGGCATTGCCAAAACGCGCGCTACGGGCGTTCAGGCGCATTTCGACATAGCGCGCGTCGGACAATAACCGACGCGCTTCCAGATCGTCCAGCACCACGGCCAGCGCTTCCGCCGACTCGGCGTGAGCCGTGAGCTTGCGCGCCAGTTCGGCCCGAGAATGTTCGCGTCGCGCCAGCAGGCGCAATGCGCGTTCACGCAGCGAGCCATCCATGCCCGGAATCAGCGCAAGACGCCGCAGGCGCTCATTCGCCCGCGTTCAACGCCTGCGGCGACGGCACGTTCACCGCTTCGCGGATCTTGGCTTCAATCTCGGCGGCAATCGCCGGATTGGCCTTGAGGTATTCGCGCGCGTTGTCCTTGCCCTGACCGATCTTCTCGCCGGCATAGGCATACCAGGAACCCGATTTTTCGACCAGTTTATGCGCGACCCCCAACTCGATGATCTCACCCTCGCGCGAGGTTCCCTCGCCGTAGAGGATGTCGAAAATCGCTTCGCGGAACGGCGGCGACACCTTGTTCTTCACCACCTTAACTCGGGTCTCGTTGCCGACGACCTCGTCACCCTTCTTGATCCCGCCGATACGGCGGATGTCCAGGCGCACCGAGGCGTAGAACTTGAGCGCATTACCGCCGGTCGTCGTTTCCGGACTGCCGAACATGACGCCGATCTTCATGCGGATCTGGTTGATGAA
>CAYUYI010000471.1:0-2207 GCA_964448995.1 uncultured Propionivibrio sp.
CGGTGCCGCCGCCGCGCGGGATCAGCGTCAGGCCGAGTTCGATGCAGCCGCGCACGAGCGGCGCGACCTCAGCCTCGCTATCGGGGTAGAGAACGACAAACGGGTATTCGACGCGCCAGTCGGTGGCGTCGGTGACGTGCGTGACGCGCGCCATGCCGTCGAAGGCGATGTTGTCGCGGCGCGTATGCTTGAGCAGCGTCTTGAGCACGCGGGCGCGCAGCGCGGCGGTCTCCTCGAAATGGTGTTCGAAGGCGTCGACGGCCAAGCGGGCGGCGTCGCACAACATCCGCACGGGTTCGTTGCCCTGGCGGCGTTTGTCGATTTCGCGCAGGCGGTGACGCAAGGCCTCGATCAACGCTTCGCGCCGTTCGCGGTTGCTGAGCAGATCATCTTCCAGATAAGGATTGCGTTGCACCACCCAGATATCGCCCAAAACCTCGTACAGCATGCGCGCCGAACGCCCGGTGACGCGCTGGTTGCGCAGTTGGTCGAGAATCGCCCAGTTATCGGCGCCGAGCAGGCGGATGACGATTTCGCGGTCGGAAAAGGAGGTGTAGTTGTACGGGATTTCCCGCAGTCGGATAGTCATGGCGAGGCTCGGTGCGGCAAGGGGCTGACAAAACGAGATTCTAGCGCACAGTCCCGACAAGGCCGGCAACACGCCCAAAAGCATTTTGCTCGGGTGCATGAAGGCATCGTCGTGCGTTGACTGACGACTTGCGCACGAAATCCCTTGCGGTGACCGGAGGGCTCCTCTATTCTTGGGCGCTCGTCAAGAACGACGGGGCTGCCGGCACGCGTTGCGGTCGCCGGCCACCATCATTGCGATGTAATTTTCGGGGAGAATCTGTGATGCAATATCTGACCGAGTTGATGAACTCGATCAACGCGATCGTCTGGGGCGTACCGATGATCGTGCTGATTCTTGGCACCGGCCTGTTCCTGCAGATCCGGCTGGGTTTCATGCCGATCTTCAAGATTGGCCATGGCTTCCGCATGATCATGAAAGGCCGGGTGCGCGACGGCAATGCGGCCGGCGAGATTACCCCGTTTGCGGCGCTGATGACCTGTCTGTCGGCGACGGTGGGAACCGGCAATATTGCCGGGGTGGCGACCGCCATCGCGGTCGGCGGGCCGGGCGCGCTGTTCTGGATGTGGATGACCGCGCTGGTCGGCATGGCCACCAAATATGGCGAAGTCGTGCTGGCGGTCAAATATCGCGAGTTCGACGCCAAAGGCGAACTGGCCGGCGGCCCGATGTACGCGATCCGGAATGGCCTTGGCAAAAATTGGCGCTGGATGGCGACCGCCTTCGCCGTGTTCGGTGGACTGGCCGGTTTTGGCATCGGTAACATGGTTCAGGCCAACGGCATCGCCAGCGCGATCAACAACGCCTTCGGTACGCCGGAATGGGTGACGGGCGTGATCCTCGTCGTCCTGACCGGCCTCGTCGTGCTCGGCGGCATCCGCCGTATCGGCGCGGTGGCCGAACTGCTGGTACCGGCCATGTGCGTTGGCTACGTGCTGTGCGCGCTGGTCGTGCTGTTCGTCTTTGCCGAGCGCATTCCGGCGTCGCTGCAACTGATCTTCACGCATGCGTTTACACCGGTCGCCGCGAGCGGCGGTTTTCTTGGCTCGACAGTCCTTCTTGCCATGCAGAAAGGTGTCGCGCGTGGCATCTTCTCGAACGAAGCCGGCCTGGGCACTGCCGGCATCGCGCAGGCAGCCGGCGCGTCCAGCCAGCCCGTCTATTCCGGGCTGATTGGCATGATGGGCACCTTCATCGACACCATCATCGTCTGTTCCGCCACCGGACTGGCGCTGATCGTCAGCGGTGTATGGAATTCCGGGGCCAACGGCGCGGTGCTGACGGCGCAGAGTTTTGAAGCTGCCATGCCCGGCGTCGGCAAGTATTTCCTCGCCGTTTCGCTGGCGGTATTCGCCTTCACCACCATTCTTGGATGGGCCTACTACGGCGAAAAATGCTGGGCCTACCTGCTGGGAACGGTCACCGAGAAACCCTTCCGCATCCTGTGGACTCTGGCGGTCTTTCCCGGTGCCGTGCTCAGCCTCGATTTCGCCTGGCTGGTGGCCGATACGCTCAACGCGCTGATGGCGATCCCCAATTTGATTGTCTTGCTCCTGCTCAGCCCGCAGATTGTCGCGCTGACCCGCGAGTATTTTTCCGACGACCCCGAGGATCAGGG
>CAYUYI010000472.1:0-2193 GCA_964448995.1 uncultured Propionivibrio sp.
CTGTGGCAATGTGAAGCGCCATCGCTGAAACGTTCAGGGATCGGTCAGCCAGCGGTTCGAGCAGCAATGGCATTGTGGTCATCGGTTTTCTCGCTGAAAATTGACCAACAGTCAAATGACAGATTAATGATGCCTGGGGTGGTTGTCACTGCGTATTTTTACGGATGAAGAAAATGCAATCCTTTTGGCGAGCGCGAGCGTTCCGGATGGTTCGCCGAAATGTGATCCCCGTTTTTCGTTCGGGGATCACGGCACGGCAAACGTCATCGGGGTTTTAGGCCGCCATCAGCGCTTGATCCAGATCTGCCAGCAGGTCGTCAATGTGCTCGATACCAATCGAGAGCCGGATCATGTCTTCGGAAACGCCAGCCTTGGCCATCTCTGCCGGGCCGAGTTGCCGGTGGGTGGTGGTCGCCGGATGGCATGCCAAGGATTTGTTGTCGCCGATATTTACCAAACGGGTGAACAGCTTGAGCGCATCCTGGAAACGCCCGCCGCCTTCGCGCCCACCCTTGACACCGAAAGAAAGGATGCCGGAAGCGCGTCCGCCCATGTATTTCTGAACTAATCCATGGTCGCGGTGATCCGGTAGCCCGGCATAATTAACCCAGGAAACCTTGTTGTGTCCTTTAAGGAATTCAGCGATTTTCAGGGTGTTCTCGCAAATGCGGTCCATGCGCAGCGGCAGGGTCTCCATGCCCTGCAGGATCATGAATGCGTTGAACGGGGAAATGGCTGCGCCCATGTTGCGCAGGGGCACGACGCGAGCCCGACCGATATAGGCGGCAGATCCCAGCGCCTCTGTGTAGATCACGCCATGATAGGAAACATCCGGTTCGTTCAGTCGCCGAAAGCGTGCCTTGTGCTCTGCCCAAGGGAATTTGCCGCTGTCGACGATCATGCCGGCGATCGAGGTGCCGTGACCGCCGATGTATTTGGTCAAGGCATGCACGACGATATCGGCGCCGAAGTCGAACGGTCGCCATAAATACGGGGAGGGAACGGTGTTGTCGACGATCAAAGGGATGCCATGGGCGTGGGCGATGTCAGCGAGTTTCTCAATGTCGGTGATGTTGCCGAGCGGATTGCCGACCGATTCGCAATAGATCGCCTTTGTTTTGGTGTCGATCAAGGCAGCGAAGGAATCGGGATCGCGGTAGTCGGCGAAACGCACTTGGATGCCATATTGCGGCAGGGTGTGGGCGAACAGATTATAGGTGCCGCCATAGAGCGTTGCGGCTGAGACGATGTTGTCACCGGCTTCGGCAATGGTCTGGATGCTGTAGGTAACCGCTGCCATGCCTGAAGCCAGCGCAAGGCCGGCGATACCGCCTTCGAGCGCAGCGACGCGCTTCTCCAGCACGTCCTGCGTCGGGTTCATGATGCGCGTGTAGATGTTGCCGGGCACCTTGAGGTCGAACAGATCGGCGCCGTGCTGGGTGCTATCGAAGGAATAAGAGCTGGTTTGGTACAGCGGTACCACCACCGCGCGAGTGGTGGGGTCCGAGTCGAATCCAGCGTGAACGGCGAGGGTTTCGGGTTTCATGGTCGATTTTCCGAGGCTTGACGAACCATGAGTTTAGCATCGTCGATAGCCTAGCCGACACATCGTGCTATGTGCTTCTGACGCTGCCGATCGACTCGGGACGGGAGAGTGATGCCCGTTCGGGCATCACTCCGGGCGCATTTGCGGGAAGAGGATCACGTCGCGGATGTTGGCAGAGTCGGTCAGCAGCATGACCAGGCGGTCGATGCCGATACCGCAGCCACCGGTCGGCGGCAGACCGTATTCAAGGGCGCGGATGAAGTCGGCGTCGTAATACATGGCTTCCTCGTCACCCGCATCCTTGGCCTTGGCTTGCGAAAGAAAGCGCTCTGCCTGATCTTCCGGGTCGTTGAGTTCGGAGAAACCGTTGGCAATCTCGCGGCCGACGATGAAGAGCTCGAATCGCTCGGTGATGTCCCTGTTGTCGTCGCTGGCACGGGCGAGTGGGCTGATTTCGGCCGGATAGTCGACGATGAAAGTCGGTTCCCAGAGGTCGGCCTCAACGGTTTCCTCGAACATCAGCAGTTGCAGTGTGCCGAGGCCCATACCCGGCTTCAGTTCGACCTTCATGCCGGCAAGTTTCTGGCGCAGCCAGTCGGCATCCGTCAATTGTTCACGCGTATATTGTGGCTTGTATTTGATGACAG
>CAYUYI010000473.1:0-2180 GCA_964448995.1 uncultured Propionivibrio sp.
AGCAATCCCAATGTGAAGAGCCAGTGCGGCTGCGGTGACAGTTTTTATGTCTAATTTTCTTGGATCTACACGGGATACTTCCAATTATCGGGACGGCGTTGCGCATGCCGTCCCGATAATCGGATGGGGGTGGCGCGGGCGCATCCCCGTTGATGTCAGGGCGTCCGGAGATCGGGGATGAGTCAGCGCGCTTTGGCCACCGCCAGGTTCCATAGGCTGACGAGTTGCTCATACTCGGCCGAGGCCGCCTCCTGGCTGAGCGGGAAAATCTTGATGGATTTGATGTCGGGGAGTGAAGTCAGCTTGGATACCTGGATATCCGTTCGGGTCGGTCGGCGGAAGGCCTTGACGAGCAACTCCTCCTGCGTTTCCTTGCTGAGCAGGATATTGTAGAAAGCCTTGGCTGCTTCGGCGTTCTTGGCGCCCTTGAAGATGAACATGCCTTCCGGTGCCAGATAACTACCCTCGCTCGGGTAAACCAGTCGAATTTCTTTTTGTCCGCCGGCGACATATTCCTGTGCCGCGTACTCGATGGTGAGTCCTACCGGGTACTCGCCGGTGGCCGTGCCCTTGTAGGTCGTGCCGGATGACGAGGTGACGACGGCGTTCGCGGCGATCTTCTCCAGCCCTTCGCGTCCGAACTGCTTGAGCAACCCGTAGACGAGCATGTAGGCCGTCGCGCTCTTGCTGGGGTCGGTGATGGCAAACTTGCCTTTCCATTCCGGCTTCATCAGGTCAGACCAGGTTTTCGGGACCGGTAAGCCCTTGAGCTGCTTCTCATTGACCATGATGACCATCAGGTGGACGTTGGTCCCGACCCAAAGGTTGTCAGGGCCGCGAAACTCGGCCGGTATGGCGGCCAGATCGGGCGACTTGTACGGTTCCATCAACTCCTTGTAGGCGCCGAGCGTGCCGAAACCGCCGCTCCACAGGATATCGCCCTGCGGGTTCTTGGCCTCCGCCTGGATGCGCTTCATCAAGGCGCCGGTACCGCCTGTCACCTGCTGCACCTTCAGCGATGGCATTTTCTTCTTGGCGACATTCAGGGCGATTTCAATGGTTTCGGTGTTGTTCGATGAATAAAGAACGGCGGTCTGCGCCTGTGCGATAGCGACTGAACCGATAAGCGCCAGAGCGGCGGTGAGGGTCTTCCAGATGCTGGATTTCATGCGGGCCTCGTGGAGTTGAGAGTCACTGGTTGGAGAAAAGCTTGATGCGGAAGAGCTTTACCGCGGCGAAGATGGGAACGAGTATAACGCTGATCAATGCCGCGCCGTAGGCGGATGCCATGCCCAGCCGGCCACCGTCGACTTGCCGGAATATCGCGATCGGCATGGTTTCCAGACCGCCGGTATAGACGACGATGGTGGCTGCCAGCTCCGAGATCGTCGTTGCCCACATCAGGACAGCGGCCGAAATGATCGAGGCCTTCATCGCTGGCAGGATGATCTTGAAGAAGGTTTTCAGTGGCGAGACGCCCAGGCTGATCGAGGCTTCTTCGATCGATTCCGGGATGTTGAACAGTGTCGAGGAGGCGCTGCGGACGGCGAAGGGCAGGCGTCGGACGGCGTAGCAGAGCACCATGATGCTGGCGCTGCCGGTCAGCACCAGCCAGCCGGTGTTGAAGGCCTGAACGAGGGCGATGCCCATCACGGTGCCGGAAATGGTCAGCGGCAGGACCACGATGTAGTCGAGCGCCTGGGTCAGCGCATTCCGCTTCTTGATGATCAGATAGCTGGCGAGTACAGCGGCTGCGACGCCGCAGAGCGTGGCGAGACCGGCGAACTGGATGGAGTTGAAGATCGGTTCGGGGGCGCTGTTGATGACCCGCAACAGGTTGGCCGTGGACCAGCTTCCCCAGCGCATGACCGGGCCGCTGGTTTCGGTGATGGCGGCAACGAAGATGATGAGCAGGGGCAGGATGGAAACGGCCACGACAAACATCACGCTGGCGGTGAAAGCAACGGCGGCGCCCGAGTGGACCCGAACGGGCTTTGGGGCACGGCCGAGGGTCATGGTGTAGACCTTGCGTTCGACGACACGCTTCTGTACGAAGAGCACAAGGCCGACGATGGCAATCGAGATGACCGACATGGTGCTTTGCAAGAGCGGCGAACCGCCCATTTCATTGACAAAGGCGTTGTAGGTCATCACCGAAATCAGCGGGATGCGGCTCCCCA
>CAYUYI010000474.1:0-2178 GCA_964448995.1 uncultured Propionivibrio sp.
CTGCCGCAAAAACCGGTTGCCATGAAGAAGGTCGGTGACAACTCGCCGAGCCAGTCGATCAAGCACTCGGTGAAACTCGGCTCAATCGCTCTGCAGGTGAACTCGAATGTGGGAAACCACTGTAGCCAGCTCTGTTGCGCGGCGACGCAGAGCCCCCAAAGGCTACAGGCGCCGGCGATCAAGAGCGCAGGGAAACGCAGCGCGACGTGTTTCCAGCCAAGGAAGGCGACGAGAAACGAAGCACCAATGAAGAAATACACGAGCCGCTGAAAAATGCAGAGGTGGCAGGCTTCCAGCCGCAACACCACCGCAAGCAGGACGGCCAATAGGCCCAGTCCTGACGCGATAATGGCCAGCAAGAGCACGGCGTTCGAATCGTTTTGCAGTATCGACCGGCGTTGATTAGTCGGGCCATTCACCGTGTTTCTCCCCGGGGCAGACAGTGCGTATCGCCTGAAGTGATGAATCGCGCCTCGGCGCGCGCCAGTACGCGGCCATGGGTCTTTAACTCGGCGTCGAGCAGATAGACATGGCGCCGCCGGTCGGACAAGGTGGCACGAAGATCAAGCTGCCCAGCGCACGGAGCCGGTTCGATAAAGCGCACCTTCAGCGATGCAGTCATAGCCTCGACTTCGTGGTGAAAAAGGCAGTGGGTCATAGCGGCGTCGAGTAATGTGCTGACCATGCCGCCGTGCAGGATTCCTGCATATCCTTGCCATTCCGGTCGCGGCCACACCGAGGTGACGACCGAGCGAGCACCGTCGGGTCTGAAACGCAGTCCGAGCAATCCGTCAGGGCTGCAGGCCATGCATTGGGCGTGGCTGGCCGGTGGCCGGACCTGGATCGCGTCGGCCGGTTCGAGAGAATTCCTGAGTTGTATGACGTTGGTGCTCAATGGTCTGCCTGTAAATTAAAAACCCGGGGCAACGAGGAAATGCCCCGGAAAAAAGAAATCAGCTATTTGTCGGTCGAGTTCTTCAACGCGTCTATCTGTCGCTGAAGATCATCGATGGCTGCGAGGATTCCTCCACGACCGGGGCTGGTCGTCGCGCCCGAGGGGGCGGTGAGTCCGAGACAAAAGCGGCGGAAAATGCCTGGGTTGCGCAGGCCCGCCGGCGCTTGCCCGATACCACCGACGTCACCGGCTCCGAATCTGAACCCCGGGCCGTTGCCTTGGCAATTGACACCGCGGCCCCGGCCTTCTCCCGCTCCGCAACCCTGGCCCATACCGTTACTCATTCCATTCCCTATTCTGAACCCAGCGCCGTTGCGTCCAGGCATTCCATTGGTGAAGCGTGGCATGATCAATCTCCTCTTAAGGTCGTTGCAGCAAGAAGCCGCCGTGGCGGCGCATCCTTCGCTGCCTTCCTTGTCCACGGTGTTGCCAGCCGGGCACAGCGAAGCTTGCGAGTCCTCGTGGACCTTCCTGCCAAAAAGTTTGCGCAATCACCTGAACATCTCCAGCAAGAAAGCCGAGGACCTTGATCCCGAGTTGGTTCAAGCGGTTCTGCCAGCAGCGCGAAATGGCGCCGCAGAGCACGGTTTTAACGCCGGCGTCTAGAAGTAGTTGGGACACGTCGTCGTGGGCCGTGTCAATCGTGACGGTTTGCGTCGATGTGCCTTGTGCCTCCGGCGCGTCGAAAAGCACGACGGTCTCGGCGACGTCGAACAACGGCGCGATGCGATTGCGGCAGGCTGGTATGGCAATTTTCATTGAGGTAACGATGATTGCGACAATTGCTTTGCGCAACATGCGTGCCAGTTCGGCAACGAGATTAGTTGTTCTTTTAAATTCAGTGTCTTGCAATGACGCCCTCGAAATATTTCCCTGATTAACGTGCAAATATGCAATGCACTTTCCAGCGCTTGTTGCGAAATTGCAATGTCGGTCAACTGTTTCACAGGATTACCGCTGGAATTCGTTTGTGTTAGCATATGCCAAAAATTAAGTGCGGGAGCAATGCCATGGCGGTCAGTCTTACCCAGCGAGCAGCTGAAGAAGTCATCAAGTATCTGGAAGAGCGTGGCGGCGGATTGGGAGTCCGGGTGATCGTGCAGTCGTCCGAGTGTTCGGGCATGGGCTACCGGATGGTTTTCGTCGATGCGCTGGAAGCGGGCGACGAAGTGTTCGAAAGTCACGGTGCAAGGTTGTATGTCGATCCGAAGTCGCTGATCTGG
>CAYUYI010000475.1:0-2168 GCA_964448995.1 uncultured Propionivibrio sp.
GCCTCGACTTCCACCGGACGCAGCTTCGCGGCCAGTTTGTCGAGTACGCCGTTGACATACTTGTGACCGTCGGTGCCGCCAAACCCCTTGGCCAGTTCGATCGCCTCGTTGATGATGACGCGATACGGCGTTTCCGGATAATTGACGAGTTCGTAGGCGCCCGCCAGCAAGACACTGGCTTCGACCGGCGACAACTCCCCAAACGGCCGATCCAGGAAAGCCTGCAGTTGCGCTTGCAACTCCGATTCCTGAATCAGCACGCCACGCAGCAATCCAGTAAAAAAGGCGCGGTCAACCTTGTTGAATTCCTCGGCCTCACGCAGATGTGCCTCAATGGCAGCCTCGTCATTCCCCGAAAGACGCCACTGATACAGCCCCTGCAGGGCGAATTCACGCGCCCGACGACGCGGCGACTTGGTGGCCGGCTTGACGGCCTTTTCGGTTTCACTCATGCGGGTCTCTCATCCATGGCGCGCAGCAGGTTGGCCACCTCAATCACCGTGCGCGCACAGTCCGAGCCTTTCTCGTGCGTACGCGCGTGCGCCTGTTCATCGCTTTCGCAGGTCAAAATACCGTTTGCGACCGGAATGCCTGTATCCAGTTGCACCTCCATCACCGCACGGCAAGAATCGTTGGCGACGACTTCGAAGTGGTAAGTTTCGCCGCGAATCACTGCACCGAGGGCAATCAACGCATCGTATCGGTCACTCTGCGCCATGTTCTGCAGCACCAGTGGAATTTCCAGCGCCCCGGCCACCGTCGCGATTTCAATGTCGCCATCCTGAACGCCAAGTCGCCGAAGTTCCGTGACACAAGCCCCCAGCAGCGCCTCACAGATATCCTGATTGAAGCGGCTCATGACGATACCGACTGACAGGCCTTCGCCTTTCAGATTGGCAGGAAATTCGTAGATATTGTCAAATCGGGGCATGATCTAGTCTCTCGCGAAAAGGTATCAATTCGGGCAAATGCTATTCATTCCGGCTCGTCCGGACTGGAAACATAACCGGTCACTTCCAGATCAAACCCGGTCATGCTGGGCATGCGGCGCGGGCTGGCCATCAACCGCATTTTGCGGACGCCGAGATCGCGCAGAATCTGTGCGCCGATTCCGTAGATGCGCGGATCCCACTTGACAGCGGGCCGCGAACAGGACGGAACTGCAGACAGCGCCTTGAGAATATCCTGCCCACTCTCCGGGCGATGCATCAGCACGACGACACCCGACTCCGCCTGCGCTAACAGACGCATCGCATCATCCAGCGAGAAAGCATGCCGGCCATTGTCGGTATCGAGAAAATCAAGCACCGTCAGCGGTTCATGCACACGCACCAGCGTTTCCTTCTCGGGCGAAATATCCCCCTTCGTCAGCGCCAGATGGACTTCATTGACGGTACGATCGGTGTAGGCATGCAGAATGAACTCTCCTCGCGCCGTGCGTACCGGTTTGGAGAAGCTGCGCTCAACCAGCGTTTCGTGGCGGCTGCGAAAATGGATCAAATCAGCGATCGTGCCGATTTTCAAACCATGCTGTTTGGCGAACTCGATGAGATCGGGCAAACGCGCCATCGTGCCATCTTCCTTGAGGATCTCGCAGATGACGGACGATGGTTCCAACCCCGCCATCTGAGCCAGATCGCAACCCGCTTCGGTATGCCCGGCGCGCACCAGAACGCCGCCCGCCCGCGCGACGATCGGGAAAACATGCCCCGGTTGCACGACATCCTCCGGCCGGGCATCACGCGCCACGGCAACTTGCACGGTTCGCGCCCGATCCTGCGCCGAGATACCAGTGGTGACGCCTTCTGCGGCTTCGATCGACGCCGTGAACGCCGTGCTGTACGGGCTCTTGTTGTCGCGGGCCATCGGCGCCAGGCCAAGTTGTTTGCTGCGCGCTTCGGTGATGGTCAGACAGACCAGTCCGCGAGCGTGCGTCACCATGAAATTGATGGCTTCCGGCGAAACGTGCTCTGCGGCCAGAACCAGATCACCCTCATTCTCGCGATCTTCCTCGTCGACCAGGATGACCATGCGCCCGGCGCGCATTTCGGCGACGATTTCCTCAATCGGCGCGATGGCCGGGGACGTGCTGGAAGGTGACATCAGTGATTCTCCTGAGCGTTGTCGGCGGTATCGCCACAAAGCATCCGTTCCACGTAGCGCGCGAT
>CAYUYI010000476.1:0-2162 GCA_964448995.1 uncultured Propionivibrio sp.
GAAATGGCGCAGCGGCGCATGCGCGACGCCGAGCAGGCGGGTATCGAATTGTCGCCGACAGTGCTGGGCGCATTGCGGGAAAAGGCAGACAAGTACGGCGTGACTTTGTCCGAAACGTTTTGACGCAACAGAATGTCGCCGTCACATCCCGTTACCCGACGTTACTCAATCATTGACATCCCGATGGAATCTCGCAGCGTTATTGCAGGCAAGGCCGGAACAAAATCACTCAGTTCATCGAACCGACCGATTCCTGTCAATTAACTGAATGGAGATTCATCATGCTGAAAAATATCGTTGCCCTTGCCGTTGCCGCCACGTTCGGTTCCTTCGCCTTTGCCCAGACTCCGGCAGCGACCCCGGCCAAACCGGCTGAAGTGGCCAAACCTGCAGCGACGGTGGCTGCTCCGGCACCGGTTGCGGCGACACCCGCGCCGGCACCCGCTGCAAAACCGGCCGTCAAGGCTGAGGAAACCAAGGCGGCCGTGAAGACCGAAGGCAAGGCCAAGGGCAAGCACAAGGCCAAGGCCGAAACGAAGGCCGCGCCAACTTCAGTGCCTGCCGCCGCACCCGCAGCGCCAGCGGAAGCCGCCAAGCCTGCCACACCGGCAACCCCGGCCCCGGCAGCGGCTCCCGCGGCACCGGCCGTCAAGAAGTAATTTGAAGTCACTGTGCGCCGTGCGATTGCTCGGCGCACATGCAAGGGGAGGTCGGATATGTTCGGCCTCCCTTTTGTTTTATGCGAATGGGCTACGTGGCGTGCGTATCACCGGTTTCAAAATCGGCGATCTGTGCCGCCAGCCATTGGCGGAAGCTGATGACCGTGGGCGTCTCGATTTTGTCCTTGCGGCAGACGAAATAGTAGGAATGCGGCGTTTCGGCGCTCGCCGAAAAAGGCCGGATCAACAGTCCGGCGTCAATGGCATCGCGCGCGACCGAGGCGCGCGCCAGACCGAGCCCTTGGCCGGCGATTGCGGCTTGCAGCATCAATGACGAATCGCTGAAGAACGCGCCGCCGGCCGGTGGGCTGGCGGTGATTCCTGCGCTCGGCAGCCACCACGACCACGGTTCGCCGTCCGCATGTAGCAACGAAACACCTGCGAGATTGGGCGGGTCAGCCAATTGATGACGGGTCGCAAATTCTGGCGAACACACGGGAAAGATCCGGTCGTGCATCAGCAACTCGCTGTGCAAGCCGGGGTAGTCGCCGGCGCCGAAGCGAATCGCGACGTCGACCTCACCGTCTTGCAGGTTCGAGAGGCGGGAAGATGACTCGACCTCGATATCGCGGCCGGGGTTGGCGGCGATGAAATCACCGAGTCGCGGCAACAACCAGCGCGCGGCGAAGGAGGGCGTGGTGCCAATGCGCAGACGCGGCGTGCTATGGGCGTCAAGCAGTGCAGCGGTCGCCTGATCGATTTCGGTGAGCGCGGCCTCGATCCGTGCAATGTAGGTAGCGGCCTCGCGCGTCGGCACCAGATTGCGCCCGCGCTTCTCAAACAGGGTGACGTTCAGGGATTCCTGCACGCCATGAATTTGGTGGCTCACGGCGCCGTGCGTCAGGTGCAGCGATTCGGCAGCGCGTGAAACGCCGCCGTGCCGGACGACGGCGACCAATGTACGCAGGGCGTTGAGCGGGAGCTGAGACATGTGAGGGTTTTTAACAATAAATGAGGAAAAATATCGATGGTTTGGCTGTGCGCTTTGCGCGAAGATTGGCTTGCATATTCGCTAACCAAGGCATGGCCTGATTACGGAGCAGATAATCATGTTACAACAATCAACATATATCCAGATCGATCTTGATTCTGGTGAGGCGATGTCGCTGCTCCGTGCCGAAAACTGTCTCCTGCTTTGCGTGAGCGGCACGCTCTGGCTGACCGAGGATAATGGCGGCGGTGATGTGGTGCTCGAGGCGGGGGGCTGCTATCGACTGACGCGCCGCGGCCGGACGGTCATCCAGTCAGTCGGACAGCGGCAAGGCGCGCGCTGTCGCCTGCGGTTGGCGACCTCATCGCCGCGGTTGTTCGAAGCGTTGCGTGGCTGGGTTTCTGCCCGCCTGGCCGGGTGGCCGGTGCTGTCGCGAGGGGCGCCGGCCGGGATGTCTACTTGGCCTTGCCCGTAAGGAAGGCGACGGCGGCTTTCAGTTCGTCATCGCTCAG
>CAYUYI010000477.1:0-2157 GCA_964448995.1 uncultured Propionivibrio sp.
TATAGCTGCGACTTCTCCTACGATTACGTCAAGATCAACGCCGATTACCGCAGCTAGCAAAAAAGTTTGTTCGGAATATTCTAAGAACCCAGCGGAAATGCCGGGTTTTTTAGACTGCCCCGAATATCCCATTCACTGCTAGTGATTGTTTCTCAAAGCCGGGGCGATTCACGTTCCTCTTCACCTCAACCCTTGTGCCACGCCCTAAAAGTTGCGTTTTGAATGGGGCTTCGCAAGGAACCCCGCTAGATGACTGTTTTTATTGGCGTGCAGGCAGCGGTGTTGCGGCGATTTGTTGCCCGAAGAGCCAGTGAGCGTGCCAGGCGCTTCGGACCATATTTGGGTATTCCGGTTTGCCGAGG
Organism: uncultured Propionivibrio sp.; assembly: GCA_964448995.1. Taxonomy (GTDB): domain Bacteria; phylum Pseudomonadota; class Gammaproteobacteria; order Burkholderiales; family Rhodocyclaceae; genus Propionivibrio. The sequence goes on from CAYUYI010000477.1 coordinate 363, forward strand.
CTGCCGTTGTATCGGCCGAGGGCGCGGTAAAGGTCGCCTTGTTCGATGTCCAAGTAATGACGCAGGATGGTGCAGCCGAAGCGTAGGTTGGTGCGCAGGTGGAAAAGATTGTCGTCGTGTCGTCCGATCAGCTTGACCCAGAACGGCATCACTTGCATGAAACCACGCGCGCCGGCCGACGAGACTGCGTATTTCTTGAAGCCGCTCTCGACCTGGATCAAGCCCAGCACGAGTTGCGGGTCAAGGCCGGCGCGCGTCGCTTCGTAATGCACAGCGCGCAGGAATTCGAGCCGGCTCTCCCTGTCCGGGATGCGCTTGCCGAGCCGTAGCGACATCTCGGTCAGCCAGTCAGCCGCTTCCAGTGGGGTTTTGAATGAACTTTTCGGCGGCGCCTGATCGGCGATGTTACGCGAAAGCGCCGCTTGGACGCTGGCCGATAGCGGTTCATATTTCTGCGCGCCGGCCTGCGCCACGAGTGGCAGCAGGCAAGCCAGAAGCAGAACTACGCGGCGCACAACCTGCCTTTCAGGAAGTCCACGACCTCGCTCGCTGGAACCATCTGCGCGTCGGCGTCGCGGCGGCCCTTGTACTCCAGCTGGCCGTCCTTGAGGCCGCGCTCGCCGACGACGATGCGATGCGGAATGCCGATCAGCTCCATGTCGGCGAACATCACGCCGGGGCGCTCGTTGCGGTCGTCGAGCAGCACGTCAACGCCGGCGGCCTGCAAATCGGCATAGAGTTTGTCTGTGGCAGCTTTGACGGCTTCGCTCTTGGCGTAGCCCATCGGCACGATGCATGCCTCGAACGGGGCGATGGCCGGCGGGAAAATACATCCGCGCTCGTCGTGGCTCTGCTCGATCGCGGCGCCGACGATGCGCGAGACGCCGATGCCGTAGCAGCCCATTTCCATCGTCTGGCTCTGGCTGTTTTCATCCAGGAAAACGCACTTCAAGGCTTCTGCATATTTCTTGCGCAGCTGGAAGATGTGGCCAACCTCGATGCCACGGCACAGTTCGAGTGAGCCTTTGCCGTCGGGCGACGGATCGCCGGCGACGACGTTGCGGATATCGGCGACCAGCGCCGGTTCGGGCAGGTCGCGGCCCCAGTTGACGCCTGTGATGTGGTAGCCCTCGTCGTTGGCGCCGCAAATAAAGTCTGCCATCGTCGCGACGGTGCGGTCGGCGATCACGCGTACCTTGGTGGTGTCAATGCTGACCGGGCCGATGTAGCCCGGCTTGCAACCGAGGAATTGAACGACTTCGGCATCGGTGGCGAAGCGGAACGGATCGAGCCCTGGCAGCTTACCGGTCTTGATCTCGTTGAGCGTGTGGTCGCCGCGGATCAGCAACAGCGTGAACTCGTCGTCGTGCATGACGGCGATGGCCTTGACGGTTTTCTCGAACGGCAGTTGGAGGAAATCGGCGACGTCTTCGCAGCGCGTCTTGTTCGGCGTGGCGACCTTCTCCATCGTTTGCGTGGCGGCGCCGCGCCGCGTGGCAGGTGCGACTGCTTCGGCGAGTTCGACGTTGGCCGCGTAGTCCGACGCCGGGCAGTAGGCCAGCGCGTCTTCGCCCGAGTCGGCGAGGACGTGGAATTCGTGCGAACCAGTGCCGCCGATCGATCCGGTGTCGGCAGCGACGGCGCGGAACTGCAAGCCGAGCCTGGTGAAAATCCGCGAATAGGTGTCGAACATGTTGCGGTATTCGCGTTGCAGATCCTCGAAGCTGGTGTGGAACGAGTAGCCGTCCTTCATCAGGAACTCGCGGCCGCGCATGACGCCGAAGCGCGGGCGGAT
>CAYUYI010000478.1:0-2156 GCA_964448995.1 uncultured Propionivibrio sp.
TGATGCCGGGCGGGCACCAGCCGGCGCCCATCTGCGGCACGGTCTTGAGCACCCAGTCGGCAACGTCGTCAGAGGGGTTGAGCATCGCGTATTTGGCCTTGGCTTCCGAGCCGCCGCCCTTGGCGGCGCAGATGACATCGACGTGGTTGCCCGGAACGATCTCGTAATGCACGATCGCTGGCGTGTTGTCCTTGGTGTTCTTGCGCGTGCCGGCCGGGTCGGCGAGTACCGAGGCGCGCAGCGGATTGGTCGGGTCGTTGTAGGCACGCTTGACGCCTTCGTTGACCATTTCCTGGATGCTCATCGTGGCGTCGGCCCATTGGACGTTCATGCCGACCTTGATGAACACCATGCCGATGCCCGTATCCTGACAGATCGGGCGGTGGCCCTCGGCGCTCATGCGCGAGTTGGTCAGGATCTGTGCGATGGCGTCCTTGGCGGCCGGGTTTTCTTCGCGATCGTAGGCTTCACCCAGCGCCTTGATGAAATCGAGCGGGTGATAGTAGCTGATGTACTGGAACGCGTCGGCAATGCTCTGGATGAGGTCTTCCTGCTTGATCTGGGTCATTTCAGGTTCTCGCTTTGGTTAAAAAAGAATGGAAAAACAACGATTGGATACCGATTTGCAGCGTGTTGGAGGGGGTTGGGAATTGTTGTATTTGACCCCGTGCGGTTTGTGGAAATTCTAACATCAACGCCGGAAGAATGCGGTTTCGGGGCGATAATCTGTCCGATATTCCGAGGGCAAGGCAACCCATGAGACGCATATCAAGTACCTTGACGATGACCTTCCGTCGTTTCTTCGCATCAGAAAGCGCCGGCGGAAAATTGCTGATCGGATGCACACTATTTTCGATCCTGATCGCGAATTCGCCATTGGCGGGCGGCTATCTCGGATTGTGGCATTTCAAGGTGCTCGGCCTCAGTCTCGAGCTCTGGGTCAACGATGCGTTGATGGCCGTTTTCTTTCTGTTGATTGGTCTTGAGCTTGAGCGAGAACTCTACGTCGGCGAACTCTCTGATCTGAGAAATGCGTTGTTGCCATTGGCCGCGGCAATCGGCGGCATGCTGGTGCCTGCGCTGGTGCATTTCGCGCTCAATGCAGGGACGCCGACGCAGGGCGGTTTCGGGATTCCGATGGCGACCGACATCGCGTTTGCGCTCGGTGTCCTGGCCATGCTGGGCAACCGCGTACCGGCGGCGCTGAAGGTGTTTGTCGTGGCCTTCGCGGTCATCGACGATCTCGGGGCCATCATTGTCATAGCCATCTTCTATACGGCGAACCTTTCGTTTGCCTATCTTGGCGCGGCTCTGGTCATTTGGGCCGGGCTGGTCCTGCTCAATCGTTTGCGCGTCATGATGCTTGCACCATATCTCGCTGGCGGTGTGGCGATGTGGTTCTGTTTTCTGCATTCTGGCGTCCATGCCACGCTGGCCGGGGTGCTGCTGGCGTTTGCCATTCCGTTTTCAGCCAGACAGGAGGATGAAAAATCACCTTCTTACCGCCTGGAGCATGCCTTGCACCGGCCGGTCGCTTTCGTCATTCTGCCGGTGTTTGCCTTGGCCAATACCGGGATCGTTGTATCGGCGAATTGGGCCGATGGACTCGTGAGCGCCAATTCGCTGGGAATCGGTGCCGGATTGATGTTGGGCAAGCCGATCGGCGTTCTTCTGGCGAGCTTGGCCGTCGTGGCAGCAGGGCTCTGCGGGTTGCCGGAAGGCGTGCGCTGGCGGCACATTTTGGGGGCTGGTTTGCTCGGCGGTATCGGTTTCACCATGTCGATCTTTATTACCAATCTGGCCTTTGCGGTACAGCCAGAAATTGTCAATGCCTCGAAAATGGCCATCCTGCTTTCTTCCACCTGTGCCGGCATATTCGGCTATCTTTGCCTGTCCCGGCGCTGACGGCCGGTCGGCGGGCAGGTCATCGGGTGGGGTGGTCTTGAGCGCGCGACCTGCGCTGATCTTGCCGTGGTCGTCACGGTTTGGTGATTGAGGATGCTTCTGCTAGAATTCCGCCTCCCGGAGAGATGGATGAGTGGTTTAAGTCGCACGCCTGGAAAGCGTGTGTAGGGTAATACCCTACCGCGGGTTCGAATCCCGCTCTCTCCGCCAGACGCCTTGCCCTGCGGAACAACCGCCAAACAGGGGCTTCC
>CAYUYI010000479.1:0-2140 GCA_964448995.1 uncultured Propionivibrio sp.
GGAGAGAAAGACAACGACGATGCGTTCGCCCGTTCCCTCGGGTTGCTTTCCGATGGCTGGTTCGTGAACGACGCCTTCAACGTTTGTCATCGGCGCCACGCCAGTATTACCGGCGTTCCGCGATTTGTCTCCCAACGGATTGCGGGCCCCATGGTTGCCCGTGAACTTTCGGTGCTGGCGACGCTGCTCGATAGTCCACCACGGCCCTTCGCGGCGGTCTTCAGTGGTGCCGAGTTGGAGGCGCAACTCGGTGTCATGGCGTCCCTCCTGCCGCGCGTGGATTGTCTGATCGTTTGCCTTTCAGCAGACCGGATCGCCAGCCCGGGTTTGCAGCTTTCGGGTCAGCAGGCGCTCGAGTCGGCGTTTCGGACATTCCTGTCCGACTACCCGGACAAGATGATTGTCATGCAAGGCGATCCAGGCGACGTCGTGCATCACCTCGATGAGGCACAAAGTATCCTGTGGTCCGGTCCCGCCTGTCTTGCCGGATACGAAGCGGCGGCCACGGATGTGGCTCCACGGCCCGGGGCGCATGTCTTTTCCCTGCATCAGGCCATCCGGCAGGGGCGTCTGGTCGTTGTCTGCAGCGAAGAGGAAAAATGCCTGCATGGCGTCGAGGGGCGAAGCTTCCACCTCTCCTCCGGCCCGCGGGCATTTCTTGAATATCTGGAACGCCTGTCGCTGCCAGGAGTGACGGCGCTGGATCCGGCAGAACGGCGCGCTGTTTGCCGTTGAGAGCGTCGTCCGCCGCAAAAGCCCATGGTGTTAAGGCGCTTCCGACAGACCGTCGATACCGCATAGCGTGAGGATGGCACGGATCCCGGGGCTCAGGTGTTTTTCGCGGTGGATGAGAATCTGGAATTCGCGATCAAGATCGAGAAACGGCGTCTTGACCGGCGCCAGCCACCCGGATTGGAAGGCATCCTTCAATTCGAGGATCGACAGACAGCCGAGGCCCAGCCCGGCCCGCACGCATTGGCGAATGGCTTCCGGCTGTTCGAGTTCGTAGGCGGCGGTAATTGGCAGCATGGCGTTGGTGCGTGCCCGATCAAAGACGTTGCGGGTGCCGGAGCCTTTTTCGCGTAGCACCCAATCGGACTTTCGCAGTGCTTCGTGCGTGGCCGTGGTGTTGGCGAGCGGGTGGTCGGGCGCTGCAAAGACGCAGAGGTGATCGCGATGCCAGAAGTAACGTGTGAGTCGTTCGTCTTGCACGAGGCCTTCGACGAAACCAAGGTCGATACGGAAATGCGTCAGGTCGGCGACGACCTGCTCGGTATTCTTGAGCGACAACCGGGCTCGTCCTTGGGGGTGGCGCCGACGGAGTTCGGCGAGCAAATCAGGCAGTAGATGGTTGCCGGTGGTGAGGCTGGCGCCGAGGTCGAGATCGAAGGCCAATTCCTGATTGAGCGGTGCGGTTTCGATATCGCGCACCCGGTCGATGACGTCGAGCGCTTTGGGCAGCAACTGGCGGCCGGTTTCGTTGAGCCGCAATTGTCGGCCGATCCGGTCGAACAGTGGCGTGCCGAGTTGTTGTTCGAGTTCGGCGAGCGCCATGCTGGCGGCCGACTGCGTCATGGCAACCGCTTCGGCGGCGCGGGTGACATGCCCGTGATTGGCGATGGCAGCGAAGATTTCCAGTTGGCGTAGCGTGATTTTCATCAATTAAATAGATAAAACTTATAAAAACAATGTGTTTTACAGATTATAGGCGCGCCCGTATTGTTTGCCACATTCTCGTTGAGTGGAATCGCCATGAGCGAACTGGGGCAGGCTGGGGGACGGACAAAATTTCGCGTGAATGCGGCCAATCGCTGGCCTGCCTTGCCCGGTGTGGCATTGGTATCGAGCATCGCCGTTGTGGCGTATCTGGTAATCCAGTTCTCGGCGCTGCGCAACTGGGGGCTGAGCTCGCTGACACTGGCGATTCTCACCGGAGCAGTCTTGGGCAATGCGCTGCCGCGTGTTGGGAACGCTATTTACCGGCCGGGCCTAGCGTTCGCCCAGCGTCGTTTTTTGCGGACTGGCGTCGCACTTTATGGTTTCAATCTGAGCGTGCAGCAAATCGCTCAAGTAGGCAGTACCGGCATCATCGTTGATGTGGTGATGGTCTGCCTGACGCTGGCAGTGGGCTGGTGGATCG
>CAYUYI010000480.1:0-2132 GCA_964448995.1 uncultured Propionivibrio sp.
GTCGTCGGGAAGTTGTTTATCGCTGGGGACGACGTAACCCTTGTTTTCCTTGAAGAGCAGGGCGACGACGAGCAGCGTGAAGGCACCGATGATGCCGGTCGTCAGCATGGTCATGAAATGGTTGGACACCACTTCCATGTTCGAGGCCTTGGCAACCTCGGCGACCAGGGCGACCTGGGCGTAGCCGGGGTTGAAGATCGCCCCGTAGGTACCGGCGTAGATGGCGGCGGCGGCAATCGGTGGATGCACGCCCGCGGCCAGCATGATCGGAATCAGGATCGAGCCGACGGCGGCCGAGCAGCCGGCCGAACTGGTGATCGAGGTGTTGATGAAAAAGGTAACCAGCGTCGCGCCAGGGATCAACAGCGGCCCGGCCTTGCGCAACGGCTTGATCAGCGCCTGGATGAGGTGCTGGTCGCACAACGTCAGTTTCATGACGAAGGCAAAGCCCATCACGGCGATAATGGCCTCGAACAGCTTGTTCTCCTGCATGGCGTGGGAGAACGCCTTGAACGGCGCCATCGGCTGGCCGGCACAGATCGCCAGGAACATCCCGGCGCAGAAAAGAATGAGCCGTGTTTCGTATTGTTTGACCATCAGGTAAACGGTCACGGCGATGACGAGTGCGCCCACAACAATCAGCATGTTTCCCTCCTTGAATCATGAATGTGGAGGGCATTAGACGGTTTTATTCTTTCAATCGGCTTTCAGGCGGATTTCGACGGTCAGGCCATGTCCCGACGGGCCGTCGCCGAGGCGGATCGTTCCCTGGTGCGCGTGGCAGATTTCGCGGACGATGGCCAGCCCGAGGCCGCTGCCCTCGCTGTCGCCGCTGCCGAGGATGCGGTAGAAACGCTTGAAAACGTTCTCGCGCTCGGCGGGCGGAATGCCGGGGCCGTCGTCGCTGATGGATAGACAAACCCAGGCAGAATCGCGCGTGACGGAGATCGTGACATGCCCGCCGTCCGGCGTGTAGCGGAGCGCGTTGTCGGCCAGATTGGAGACCATCTCGCGCAGCATGACGGCATTGCCGTCAATCCAGAGTGGCGATTCGGGCGCCTCGAAGGCAAGGTCGATATGTTTGTCGAGCGCCAATACCGCGAAATCGCCGGCGACATCTCGCGCCAGTTCAACGAAATCCAGCCGCAAGCGCGTCTGGATCAGGCCGTTGACTTGTTCAGCGCGCGCCAGCGTCAGCATCTGGTTGGCCATGTGCTTTGTCCCGCGAATGCTGCGCTGCATCCCGGCGAACGTCTGGCGCATTTCCTGCGGATCGCTTTGCCGTTCGCCGTATTCCGCCTGTGTCCCGAGCACGGCCAGCGGTGTGCGGATCTGGTGGGCGGCATCGGCGAGAAAGCGGCGCCGGGCTTCGAGCATTTTGCCGAGGCGGGCAATATGCACATTGATCGCGCCGATCAGCGGCAGTACTTCCGAGGGGACGCCGCGTTCCGGCACCGGCGTCAGATCCTCGGCGTCCCGGCGGCGGATGGTCTCGCACAAGGCGAGCAGCGGACGAAAGGTGCGGGAGAGCGCGAAAACGATCAGGATGCCGCAGGAGACGATCAGTAGAATCTGCCAGCGCAGGCCGCCGAGGAACAGCTGAAGCGCCAGATGGGTGCGTGCTTCGATGGTCTCTGCAAAAACAATGGTGACGGTGTCCCCGCCGATCAGTTCCGGATCGTAGAGTCGCTTGTGCATGATGGCGAGGCGAATGTCGTGATCGCGGTAGCGTGAGTCGATCATGGTCGGCTCGGTGCTGATACGCAGTGTTTTCGGTGGGGTCAGATCTTCGTAACCTGTGAGTGGTTTTCCGTCGGCGCCGATGACCGCGTAGAAAATGCGTTCTTGTACTTCTTCATCGAAGAGGTCCATTACTGAATACGGAATGTCGACGATGACGCGGCCCTGCGTGGCGTGGGTATTCTCGGCAATGCCCTTGATTGCCGTGGTCAGCGACCGGTCATAGGCATGATTCACGGCGCTCATCGCGCTTCTGTATGACCAGATGGCCGTGATGGTCAGGATGGTCGCCAACGCCGGAATCATCCACCAGGCGAGCCGCTGTCTCAGGCTGACCGGCGGAGCAGGCGAGTCAGCGGTCACGGGACTGTTCCGAAATCAGGTACCCCAGG
>CAYUYI010000481.1:0-2131 GCA_964448995.1 uncultured Propionivibrio sp.
CCCAGCAGAGTTTGCGCCCAGCCATGCGCCAGATTGGCGCCAATCTCCCAGAGAGAAAACCCATGCTTGCGTGCCAGCTTCAAGGTTTCCGCCGCCAATCGCTGTGCTTCTTGCGCTCGTCCCAAGCGGCAATGCAACAGCGCGGCAAAGGTCAGCGCATAGGCGAGGCTGAAGGGATGGCCAAGTTGCCGCGCGAGTGCCACCGCCCGGATGCTCGCCGTCTCGGCCTGATCGGGAAAACCGAGAAACCACATCACCCACGAATAATAAGACTCGGCCGTCACACCCACATCCTCGCCGAACCCGGCAATATGCTTGGCGTGTGAAGCGGGACGATAGGTCGCCCGAACCTGTTCCAGATGCGTCCGCGCAAGATCGAATTTCCCTTGCCAGTAGAGCGTATTGCCCAGCGCGAAACGCGCCTGCTGCACCTGAACCGGATCGCTGCCGGATTCCGCCATGCGCAGGAGATGTTGCGCCAGATCGTAGGCACAACCATAACCGACGCGCGAACTGGCGCTGGTCCACAAGCGCCAGATCGGCGGAAAAAGCGATGAGTCCTCCGTGCGCACGCCACACAGCATCATCGCCCGTTCGTAGAACTCGATGCCTTCGGCCGAAGCATAGCCATGGACCGCCGTCGCGGCGGCCCCCAGACCGACAAAGAGTTCGAGTTCCAGTCGTTCTCGTTCGTCGCTGGCCGGCAGGCTTTCGGCCAACGCCAGCCCGGCGCGGAAATGTGTCATGGCCTCCTGGTTGGCGGCATCCCGACTCGCCAATTGCCCGGCCTCGATCCAACAACTGATTGCCTTCACAATTTCGCCCCCGGCAGCCCAGTGTTGCGCAAACAGCTCCGGTCTGGCATTGCCCCCCAGCAAGCCGAGGGCCGCGGCAATCCGTCGATGCATGGTTTCCCGCTCGCTACGCGTTTGCGACTCGTAAGCGGCATCGCGAATCAGCGCGTGTCGAAAACGGTAAGCCTCGCGCGCTTCGGCGAACAACACCCCGGCCTCGAGCAGTTGATCGACAAGCCGTCGCAACAAATCTTCGTCGAAGGGCGTGATATGCGGCAACAACGCAAACGGAAATTCGCGCCCCACCGTCGCCGCTGACTGGGCCACCACCTTGGCCGGCCCAAGATTGTCGAGACGCGACCAGAGCAGGTCCAGCAAGGTCGGCGGAATCGTACGCTGCTCGGCGCGAACGGCTTCTCTGGCCAGTTCCTCGGCAAACAGGGGAATGCCGTCGGCACGTTCGACAATGCGCTGCACCACTGGCGGCGGCAAATCCGGCACGACGCCAACGACCAAGTCCGATGTTTCCAACACATCCAGCGCTGGCAAAGGTATCGACACCACCCGATCGGCACCCCAAGGCACCGGAAAGCCGTGCCGCGATGTCAGGATCGTCAATACCGGCATCCGGTGCGCCTGCGCAACGTATAAATCGAGCAACTCCAGCGTTGATGGGTCGGCCCATTGCAGATCCTCGACGACCAACAAACAGGGGCCACCGCCCGCCAAGGCTTTCTGGCGATCCAGCAGGATGCCCAACAGGGTTTCCCGCCGCTGCGGCAACGTGAGAACGGGCTCGCGATAGGGAGAACGCAGATCGAGACCGAGGATCCTCGCATAAAGCGGCACCGTCGCATCCGCTGCGCCGGCATATTGCGCCTCGACATAGGCCGCGAGTTTGTCGAATTTTTCTGCCGCCGAATCCCCGGGCAAACATCCGGAAGCCGACTCGAGCAATTCCGCCAGTGGGTACAAGGGCGAGCGACTGTATTCGGGCGCACAGCGCATTTCCCTGACCGCACAGGGAGACTGGGCCAGCGACTGTTTGAACGCCTTGATCAATCGCGATTTGCCGACGCCCGGCTCGCCCGTCAGGACGACGACACGCCCGTTGCCGCTGCGGGTCGCCTGCCACAATGAACGCAGCTTTTCCAGCTCGAGCTGGCGTCCGACCAGCGGCGTCCACACCGCTCGGGCTTCCAGCCGACCGCGCGCGCCATTCTCTCGCGTGACCCGAAACACGTCGACCGATTTCGCAATGCCTCTCAGTTGGCGTGATCCGAGAAAATCGCATTCGAAGAAGCCCTCGACGAGCCGTTGTGTGGCGCCACTGATCG
>CAYUYI010000482.1:0-2130 GCA_964448995.1 uncultured Propionivibrio sp.
TCGGCGGCCGACATGATCCTGCTCGACGACAACTTCGCCAGCATCGTCAACGCCGTCGAGGAAGGGCGCGCCGTCTTCGAGAACATCCGCAAGTTCCTCACCTACATCCTTACCTCGAACGTGCCGGAACTCGTGCCTTACCTCGCCTACGTGCTACTGCGCATCCCGCTGCCGCTGACGATCATCCAGATTCTCGCCGTCGATCTCGGCACCGACATGGTGCCGGCGCTGGCGCTCGGCGCCGAGGCGCCCGATCCTGCGGTGATGCGCCAGCCGCCGCGTCGCCCGGACGAGCGCCTGCTCGCCTGGACACTGCTGGCGCGCGCCTACGGTTGGCTCGGGCCTTTGCAGGCAGCTGCCTCCCTGGCCGTGTTCTTCTTCGTGCTTCATGCGGCCGGCTGGCAGTACGGCGTCCCGCTGTCCGCGAACGACCCGCTCTACCTGCAGGCGACGACGGCGTGCCTCGCCGCCATCGTCGCCGCGCAGGTGGTCAACGTCTTCGTCTGTCGCCACCCGCGCGAGGCGGTCTGGTCGTTTCCGTTGCTCGAAAACCGCCTGCTGTTGACCGGTCTGGGTGTCGAGATCGCCTTGCTGCTGCTGATCGTCTTCTCGCCAGCCGGAAACTGGCTGTTCGGGACGCAGCCGTTTCCGCCGGCGATCTGGGGAATCATCGCATTTCTCGCGCTGGTCTTCGGCGCTCTGGAAGAATTGCGGAAGCGTTTCGTCCGCCGCAATGCGCGCCGAGTTGAGTCGGCGTCGTCACCGCCGCCCGACTGAACGCGAAGGCGAGAAAAACGTTTGCCCTCAGGGGCGCAGCGCCTCGTCGATAACGCCCTTGCGCAGGATGAAATTGCCGAAAGGCTGTAATTCGCCGGTCACCAGTACCGCATAGGCCTGGCGGGCGCGTTCGTAGAAGGCGAATCGCTCGATGGCTTCGGCACGCTGGTCAGGGCGAAGGTTCGGCGCCAGCACTTCCATGACCTCTCGCTGGAGCGCGGTACGGTAGGGCGGCTCGGTCCCGCTCACCTGCATGTAGGCGATGGGACATTCGACATCGGCCGCCAGCGGAAAGACCGAGCAGATTGCCTGTATTGTGCGAGCCATGTTGATGCCGGGCAGGCGCAGGAGCGGCTTTCCGGCAGCGACGTGCATGGCGCTGAAGTTGGCGTCGGTCAGGACGATGGCTTCGTCATGGCCCATTTCGGCCAGCGTCTTGAGCAGATCAGGGAACAGCAGCGGGTCGATGCCTTTGAGCATGTGAAATCCTTTCGTAGCTGGGTGTCAGATCGATTTCCCGTAGCGCTTGAGCACGTGGGCGCTGATGTTCCGGGCAAGTTCTTCTTCACCCAGAAAAATCCGGGCAGACGTGTCCTGCGCGAGCAGCGTCGCCTCTTCTTCGTTGTCGCTGCGCACGATGGCCTCGATGGCCGGGTTGAGCAGGCGTGCCGTGTCGATCATCTGACGGACGTCGAATGCATCGGGGGTAGTAATGACGACCAGACTGGCGCGCGCGATGTGCGCCTGAATGAGTACGGCCGGATCGGCGGCATTCCCGGACACCGCTGCGAAGCCACGCCGGCGGAGGTTTTCGACGACTTCACGATTCTGTTCGGCAATGACGAACGGAATGCCTTTGTCCGTCAATGACGACGCGATTCGTTGCCCAACATGGCCGTAACCGACCAGCACCACTTGCCCCGAGAGAAATTTTTCGTCGGTGCTCATGGGCAGTTCAGCGAGCGGATCGACCGAGCGCTCCAGTTTTCTCGCCAGTCTCGAGCGCGAGCGAATCCAGTTCAGGGCCGGTGTGACCAGCGAGAAAATCAGCTGATTGAAGGTGATCGAGATGATCGCACCGGCAAGGATCAGGTTTTGCCCTTCCACAGGCATCAGATTGAGACTGATGCCGAGACCAGCCAGGATGAACGAGAATTCGCCGATCTGCGCCAGTCCGGCCAGTACCAGCAGTGCCGTGTTGAGCGGATAGCGGAAAACGAGTACGACAGTCGCCGCTGTCAGCGGTGTGACGACGACGATCAGGAGCAATACCGCCAGCACCTGCAGCGGATGCTCGATCAGGATGGCCGGGTCGAACAGCATGCCGACCGAAACGAAGAACAGTACGGAAAA
>CAYUYI010000483.1:0-2118 GCA_964448995.1 uncultured Propionivibrio sp.
GATTCGGCCTTTCTTGATCAGCGTGGAGTTCATGTTGAAACTTTCTTTCGTTGTCCTGGACAAATAGACGTGTTGTTCGTAAATTAGTTCAAAATATGGTGTATATTTGGTTTTATACGTCTATGTGTACATGACAAACAATGGATCAACCAATCTATAGCATTGCGACGGTCGAACGTGAAACCGGGTTATCCAAAGACGTTCTGCGGATGTGGGAACGGCGCTACGGTTTTCCGGCGCCGCAGCGCGACACGAACGGCGAACGGATCTATCCGGGTGAGCAGGTGGCACGCTTGCGGTTGGTCAAACGCCTTTTGGATCAAGGTCATCGTCCGGGGAAACTGGTTGCCATGTCGCTGGGCGACCTTTCGTCGCTGGCCCCGCGCCGCGAACGTCCGTCAGATCAGGCGTCAGACGAGAGTGCCGGAGAGCACTTGGAGGGTTTGCTCGCGCTGATCAAGCAGCACGATGGGGACAGCTATATGCGGGCCCTCCAACAACAGTTGGTTCGTCATGGCTTGCAGCGCTTTGTTCAGAACATCGTTGCACCGCTGACGCGGCGAGCCGGTGAAGCCTGGGAAGACGGAGCCTTTGAAGTTTTCGAGGAGCATCTGTTCACCGAGTTGACGACCCGCGTATTACGCCAGGCCATTTCGGTCTTGCCGAAAGGCATCGGCACCCCGCGCGTTTTGTTGACCAGTGTTCCAGATGAGCCGCATGCGCTGGGTTTGTTGATGGTTGAATCCTTGCTCGTTCTCGAAGGGGCGGAATGCATTTCGCTCGGCACACAAATGCCCCTCCTGGAAATTGCGCGTGCTGCAGAAGCGCATCGTGTGGATATCGTCGCGCTTTCGTTTTCCTCGGCTTTTCCGTTGCGACAGATTCCACCGTTGCTCAAGCAATTACGGCAGACACTGGCCGAACCGGTCCAGATCTGGGTGGGCGGGAGCGGGGTGTTGCGTGTCGCCGAAACGACGGGAGTTTTGACGTTTTCCAGTCTGGCGCAGTGCGTCCTGGCACTGGCGGAATGGCGAGAAAAGCGCGCGCGTTCGCTTAATCCATCTGAGGTCTGATGTTGATGCGGTGCAGCCCCGTTCCGTTTCAGCCGGTATTGAGCACGAAGACTCGCTGCAAAATTCGATCTCGACCACCGCGCTTGACTTCGTACATCAACGCATCGGCGGATGCAATCACGGCGGAGAAATCGACGGGCGTCTGGTCATAACTCGCCATACCGATCGAGAATCGTACCGGCCAGTTGCGTAACTCCATCGCCCGAATCAGGTCGGACCGTACCCGTTTGATATAGCGTTCGGCATCGACCGAATTCATGCCGGGTAATAGCAGGGCGAATTCATCGCCACCGAGCCGGCCACTGAGATCGCTGGCTCGCAGGCTAGTGCGCAGGATGTCGGCAACAACAACCAGGACCTCGTCGCCGGCCTTGTGACCGTAAGTGTCATTGACCTCCTTGAAATGGTCCAGATCGATAAAAACCGCGGTGACCGGAATTCCCTGTCTGTGCGCCAGCGCGATAGCGCGGTTGCCTTGCTCGTGAAACTCTCGTCGATTGGGCAACCCGGTCAGAACATCCTCGCGCGCCAAGCGCGACTCGCGATCAAGCACCGAGCGTAGGCCGGTCAGCAGGCTCACGCCCGAGACGAACAGGAAGATGCGGATGACACTGTTGAACAACAGCGGAATGGCATCGCTCTGGTCATCATCCAGCCGGAGATCGGCAGCGAACCACAGGGCAACGACAACGATAGCCGTTGCGTAACCACTGGCCCGGCCCAAATACCACGCCACCACGAACACGGGAACGGCGAAAAACAGATGGAATTCGTAGGCCAATCCCGCGATGAGGTGCAGGCTGACCAGCGCGATCGTGGCGATGCCGGCGCTGAAAACGATGGCCCAGCGTGCGGCTTGTCCCGGTTTCCAGAACACCGTGTCCGAGATCGTTTGTGCCAGCCGAAATCGTTGTTGTTCCGATGCCATCGAACGGTCCTCGTTCCGAACAGATGTCGGGTGGTCATGCGCCCCGAGTTACCGCGTCTCCGACCGTAGCGCCTCGATGCGTTCCTCCAGTGGTGGATGGCTCGCGAACCATTGCAT
>CAYUYI010000484.1:0-2112 GCA_964448995.1 uncultured Propionivibrio sp.
TGGCGATTGTGGGCTTTCATAAACATTGAGCGGCGTATCGTATTGGGTGGCTCTACCCTTTTCTATGACCATTACCCGGTCGCTGATCGAGAGCGCCTCGGCCTGATCGTGGGTGACCATGATCGTGGTGATGCCGACTTGTTGCTGGATGCGACGAAGCTCAATCTGCATGACTTCCCGCAGTTTCGCATCCAGATTCGAGAGTGGCTCGTCCAGAAGCAGAACCGGGGGTTCAATGACCAAGGCTCGCGCCAGTGCCACTCTCTGCCGTTGCCCCCCCGAGAGCTCGCGGGGATAGCGCGCCTGGTATTCGGTCAGATGAACAATGTCCAGGGCGCGCTTGACCCGCCGCTCGCGCTCGGCGTTTTCGACTTTGCGCATCTCCAGGCCAAAGGAGACGTTTTCGGCGACCGTCATGTGGGGGAAAAGTGCATAGGTCTGGAAAACGATACCCAGACCGCGCTGATTGGGTTTGAGGCCGGTCACATCGCGGCCGGCGAGCAGTATTTTTCCCGTGGTGGGGGCTTCGAAACCGGCGATCATCTGCAAGGTTGTCGTTTTGCCGCAGCCTGATGGGCCGAGGAGGCAGACAAACTCTCCTTCATTGACCGCCAGATTCATTGAAGTCACGGCGTATACACCGTTAAAGGCTTTGGAAACGTCGATCAGTTCAAGGTGAGGCATGTGCGCTACGCAATAGTCAAAATGGAGTGGGATTTTACAAAAAACCCCGTGGCTACATCGATGGACGATGCGGCCACGGCGACTGCTGTAATGATGGGCTACTTGCGTTCGACTTGTTTGTTCCAGCGTTCATTAAGTGCGGTACGATTGGCATTGACCAAATCCCAATCCACAGTAATCGCTGATTTCATCCAGCGGCCGACATCGCTAATCACCTCGGCGGTTTTCCCTTCCGATTTGGTTTTTGAATTGGTGGGGAACATGTCGCCGAACTTGAGTGCAGCTTCCTGTGCTTTTGCCGAGATCAAATAGGCGGCGAGTTGTTGCGCAAGCTCAGGTTGCTTGTTTTTGGCGATCACGCATTCAGCCGTCAACAGCAGGGCCGAGCCTTCCTTGGGATTGGCGTATTCGATCGGGATGCCCTTGTTCTTCTGCGCGGCCACCCCGGTCGGCGTCAGCGGGAAAATCGCCGCTTCGCCGGTCTGTACCATCTCGGAGATCTTGGCCGAGCCTGGAATATATTCGAGCACGTTGCCGTTGAATTTTTCACCCCAGACCTTGAATCCGGGATCGAAGTTGCTCTCGTTGCCGCCCTGAATGCGATTGATCATCAGGAACCCGTAGAGCCCAAAGGAGGATGCAGGTGGCGATTGAAAGACGACCTTGCCCTTGTATTTGGGGTCGGCAAAATCGAGCCACGATGTTGGTGCCGGCCATTTGTTGGCGTCAAACATTTTCTTGTTGTAGCCGATACCCACGAAGCCGGTATTCAGGCCAGCCGCCATATCGTCCTTGAAGCGGGCATTGGGAAAAAGCTCGGCAATTTCCGGGGCTTTCATTTTTTCGCAAAGCCCCATCTTGATGGCACGAATCATGTATAGATCGTCAAGGAACATCACGTGCATCTGGGGATTGTCCTTGCTTGCCTGTGCCTTGGCCAGGATATCTGCCGACCCGCCAGGGACGACGACTACCTTGACATTGTGGGCCTTCTCGAAGTCAGGAAAGACCTTTTCAACATAGGTCTTTTCCATCGTGCCGCCGTTCATGCCGATGTAGAGCGTGCGCTCCTGCGCATATGTACCGGCAGTGAGCAGGCCTAAGGCGCCGATGCTTGTCGCGAGAATCGCCTTTTCCAATTTTGTCCGCATATATAGGTTCCTTGGATTAAGTATTGGATCAAACAAAAATCATTCAAACCTGTCTGGTTGAAATCCCTGCCGTGACTTTGACCGATCTTGTGTCGGCGCGCGAGGAGCTTGCCCGAGTCTATTCCATATTGCAATAAAGATCGGCATTTTCCTGACTCACCAACTCATTACACAGGATGTGGTGGTTGAGGTAGATATCACCTCTTGGCACAGGCTGTGTAGAAATTCCGTGAAGCTGATCGAGGCTGTTTGAGCTATTGCCACTTTTTGCTTGAGC
>CAYUYI010000485.1:0-2104 GCA_964448995.1 uncultured Propionivibrio sp.
ACATCGGACGACGCAGGCCGCGCTGCAAGGCATACTCGATAATCGCCTGGATCGGCGCAAATCCCGTTCCCCCGGCCACCAGCACCATGGGGCGATCCGAATCCTCGCGCAGGAAGAAGCTGCCGTGCGGGCCATTGAGACGCAACAGATCGCGCGCCTTCAACCCATCAAACACATGCCCGGTAAACCGCCCGCCGGGGACGCGGCGAATATGTAACTGCAGACCGCTGGCACCCGGCGCGGTCGCCAGCGAAAACGCACGGCGCTTCCCGCCGGCCAGCAGCACTTCGACATACTGCCCTGGTAAATACTGGAGCGCCTCGCCCCCCGGCAACTTGAGATCAAGGACCATCACGTCCGGCGCCACCTGCGACAAGCTTTCGACCCGGGCCGGAACGGTCCGCACCGGAATGACTGCGGCCGAGGTCGCCTCCCGCCCTTCGATGCACAGGTCACTGCGCGCTCGCGTGCAACAGAACAACGCCAGCCCGGCGGCGCGCTCGGCTTCACTCAACGCCTGCGCTGCCGCGCCACCATGATCGAATTCTCCGGAAAGGACCCGTCCACGACAGGCGCCGCACAAGCCGTCACGACAGCCGTAAGGCAACAGCACGCCGGAGCGCAGGGCCGCATCAAGAACGGTTTCGTCCTCGCCGCTGTCGAATGTCTTTCCACCCGGCTCAAGCCTGATCCGAAAACCCATCGAAACTCCCTGTCCGCCCATCCGGTAAAATCACGCCGTGGAACCCTTGCTCAAACACCGGCCAAAACTGCTGATCGTCGGCGGCGGCGATGTCGCGCGCCGGACACTGCCTCATCTACTCGGCCGCTACCGCATCTACGCCCTGTTACGCGACTCGGCGCAAGCGGCTTTCTGGCGATCCCAAGGCATCCGCCCAATCCTCGCCGATCTCGACCAGCCGGCAAGTCTCGCGCGCATCGCCGGCATCGCCGACATCGTGCTGCATTTCGCACCTCCTTCAGAACGCGGCACGAAAGACTGGCGCACACGCAATCTGATTACCGCACTGAAACATGCCAAAAGTCTACCACAGCGCCTCATCTACATTAGTACCAGCGGCGTCTATGGTGACTGTCGCGGCGCCCACGTCGACGAAACCCGACCACCACGCCCGATGACGGCCCGCGCACGGCGAAGGATCGATGCTGAACGGCAGCTACGGCGTTTCGGGCGGGAATCCGGCGTCACCGTCAGCATCCTGCGCGCGCCCGGCATCTATGCCAGCGACCGGCTCCCGCTCGATCGATTGCAGCGGGGTATCGAAGCATTGCGAGCCGAGGACGACGTGTTCACCAATCACATCCATGCCGACGATCTGGCGATGCTGGTCTGTGCCGCCCTGCGGCGCGGCCGTAACAACCGCTGCTACAACGCCAGCGACAGTTCGGAGCTTAAGATGGGGGAATACTTCGACCTCGTCGCCGACAGTTTCGGCCTGCCGCGAGCGCCGCGCATCAGCCGCAGCGAAGCCGAGCAGCGGCTCTCCGCCGTGCAACTCTCGTTCATGAGTGAGTCGAGGCGCCTCGATAACCGGCGCATCCGCCACGAATTACGGGCACAATTGCGCTATCCGCAAGTCGCCGACGGTATTGCGGCGGCAAAGGCTTCCCAACAACGTCAAAAGGCAATCAACCACGGCGGGCAGGGCGAACACAGCGAAAGCCAAGGTCTTTCCTGACGCCCCGCCTATAAAAGCCATGCCTGTCATTCATGTTTTTCGCCGTGCCCGCCGTGTTCGCCGTGGTTAAACCAGTCCATCTAATTTAAGGAAATCCCCTTGGAAAAATTCTTCGCCACCTGCCCGCGCGGGCTCGAACCGCTATTGACGGAAGACCTCGCCGCCGTCGGCGCCAGCGACATCAAGGCCATTCCCGGCGGTGTGCATTTCAAGGCCGACTGGCGCGCCTGCTACGCGGCCAACCTGCACTCACGCATCGCCACGCGCATCCTGTGGCAGGTCGCGCACGGCCGTTATGGCAAGGAAGACGACATCTACAAGCTGGCGCTCGATACGTCCTGGCCGAAGTGGTTCGCCGCCAGCCAGACGATCCGCGTCGACGTCACGGCGATCAAGAGCCCGCT
>CAYUYI010000486.1:0-2090 GCA_964448995.1 uncultured Propionivibrio sp.
GTCAAGGCGAGCCAGGAAAATACCGTGTTTATGCGGGAGAGCGTTTGCTCGGCCTTGGCGAACTCGGCACGGATGGTCGGTTGTGTCCGCGTCGTCTGGTCGCATCCTGAATCCTTGTGATATCGGTTTATTCTTGCCGGAAAAGGCCTGTTGCGCTATAATCCCGGCCTCGCTTCGCCAAGCGAAAATCCGTTTATTAACCGGACGTGGGCTCTATCAAACCGGGGCTGCGTCGCTTTTCACGAAAGAGAGTTTGACATGGCGATTACCGTCGCGCAAAAAGCGCAGATCATGACCGATTATCAGCGCGCTGCTGGCGATACCGGTTCGGCAGAAGTTCAAGTGGCCTTGCTGACCGCCCGCATCAATGACCTGACTGGTCACTTCAAAGAACACGTCAAGGATCACCACTCGCGCCGCGGTCTGCTGCGTATGGTGAGCCGCCGTCGCAAATTGCTGGACTATCTCAAGCGTACCGATGTTGATTCGTATCGTGCGCTGATCCAGCGCCTCGGCCTGCGTAAGTAAGTTGGTCTGCCAGGCCGCAATGCGGTTCAGGAGCAGACGATTCGAATGAATGACAGCGGCCAGCCCCTGCGGGTTGCGCCGCTGTTGTTGTATTGGAGTTTTTTGCCGTTCAGGCACATTGTTGTTGAATTGCATGCCGGTGTCGTGGGTGTGCAGAACTATTAGAGAGGAAAAAATGTTCAATATCGCCAAGAAATCGTTCACCTACGGCGCTCATCAGGTGACGCTTGAAACCGGTGAAGTCGCACGGCAGGCGGGTGCGGCCATCATGGTGTCGATGGGTGACACCGTTGTGCTGGTATCCGTGGTCGGCAACAAGGCGGTCAAGCCGGGTCAGGATTTTTTCCCGCTGACCGTTGATTACATCGAAAAGACCTATGCGGCTGGTCGCATCCCCGGTGGGTTTTTCAAGCGTGAGGGCCGTCCATCCGAAAAGGAGACGCTGACTTCGCGCCTGATCGACCGTCCGCTGCGTCCGCTGTTTCCGGATGGTTTCTATAACGAAGTGCAAGTCGTGGCGATGGTTGTTTCGCTCGATCCGGAGATCGATCCGGACATCCCGGCGATGATCGGTGCTTCGGCTGCGCTGGCGGTTTCCGGCATTCCGTTCAACGGACCGATCGGCGCCGCCCGCGTGGGTTACGTCGATGGCCAGTACGTGCTCAATCCGACCAAGACGCAACTGCAGTCGAGCCGCCTCGACCTGGTCGTGGCCGGTACGCAAGCCGCCGTGCTGATGGTCGAATCCGAAGCCGACATTCTTCCCGAAGACGTCATGCTGGGCGCTGTGGTGTTTGGCCATGAGCAGATGCAGGTTGTCATCAATGCCATCAACGAGTTCGTTGACGAGGCCGGCAAGCCCGAGTGGGATTGGACGCCTGCCGCCAAGAACGAAGAACTTGTGGCCAAGCTGAATGCGCTGGTCGAGGCGGATCTGCAAGAAGCCTATCGCATTACGAGCAAGCAGCAGCGCACGCAACGCGTCAACGAGATTTCGGCCAAGGCTGTCGAAGCGCTCACTGCTGGCGAAGGCGCGCCGGATGCCGCGACGATCGGCAATCTCTTCTTCGAGGTCGAATCGCGCATCGTGCGCGGCCGCATCCTGGCCGGCGAGCCGCGGATCGATGGTCGTGATACGCGCACCGTGCGTCCGATCGCCATTCGTTCCGGCGTGCTGCCCCGTACGCACGGTTCGGCGCTGTTCACGCGTGGTGAAACGCAAGCGCTGGTGGTCGCCACGCTGGGTACTGGCCGCGACGAGCAGATCATCGATTCGCTGGCTGGCGAATCGCGCGATCGCTTCATGCTGCACTACAACTTCCCGCCGTACGCGACGGGTGAGTGCGGTCGTGTCGGTTCGCCGAAGCGCCGCGAAATCGGTCACGGTCGTCTGGCCAAGCGGGCGATGATTGCCGTGCTGCCGAAGGCTGAGGACTTCTCCTACACGATGCGCGTGGTTTCGGAGATCACCGAGTCCAACGGTTCTAGCTCGATGGCTTCGGTGTGCGGTTCGACGCTGGCGCTCATGGATGCCGGTGTTCCGCTCAAGGCTCACGTGGCTG
>CAYUYI010000487.1:0-2086 GCA_964448995.1 uncultured Propionivibrio sp.
GGCGCCGACATGATCGGCATGGGGCCGTACATCCCGCACGAGCAGGCGGCATTGCACGGCATGCCGATCCTCGATGTGCCGGCGCGCATGACGCTGGCGCTGCGCATGATCGCCGCGACACGGCTGTTGCTGCCATCGATCAATATTGCCGCGACGACGGCTTTGCAGACGCTGGCGCCGGACGGGCGCGAGCAGGGATTACGCTACGGCGCCAACGTCATCATGCCGCAGGCAACGCCGCTACATGTCCGCCGCGAGTACACGCTCTACGACGGCAAGCCCTGTCTGGACGACAGCGCCGGGCAGTGCGCCAGTTGCCTCGAAGGACGCATCCATTCGGTGGGCCGGCGACTCCTGCGCGACCACTGGGGCGATCCGGCACGACGTTGATGCGGACATCTGGCGTCGGTTGATCTTTTGAGGAGATTCGCATGGTTCCCGTCAATGAACTGAGTGCCATCGAGATGGCGCGGCGCATTGCCCGCCGTGAGTTACGTGTCGAGACATTGGTGCGTGCCTGCCTGGCGCGCATCGAAGCACGCGAGTCGGTTGTCGGTGCCTGGACATTTCTGGACCCGGATTCGGCGCTGGCCGAAGCCCGCCGGCTCGATGCCGGGGCGTTGCGCGGGCCGTTGCACGGCCTGCCGCTGGGCGTCAAGGACTTGATCGACACCGTCCAGTATCCGACCGCCTACGGCTCCCCGATCTATGCCGGCCATCGCCCGCCATGGGATGCTGCCTGCGTTGCCCGCGCACGTTCGGCCGGGGCGCTGGTGCTGGGCAAAACGGTGACCACCGAGTTTGCGGCCTACCATCCGGGCAAGACGGCCAATCCGCACAATCCCGCACACACGCCCGGCGGGTCGTCGAGCGGTTCGGCGGCAGCGGTTGCCGATGGCATGGTGCCGCTGGCCTACGGCACGCAAACGGCTGCCTCGGTGATCCGTCCGGCCGCGTTTTGCGGCGTCGTGGGATTCAAGCCGGGGTTCGGTCTGATCAGCCGGGCCGGCGTCAAGCCGTTGGCCGAATCACTCGACACACTCGGTGTTTTTGCCCGCGATGTCGCCGATGCGGCCCTGTTTGCCGGCGTACTGGCCGGCCGGAATTGGCAACCGCCGGACACGCCGGCGATCCCGCGCATCGGCGTGTGCCGGACGTCGGCATGGAATCAGGCGGAACTCGCCGCGCAAACGGCATTTGAACAGGCTGCGCGGCAATTGGCTAAGCACGGTGCCCAGATCTCAGTCGTCGATTTGCCCGCCGCGTTTGACGATCTTGTCCCCGCCCAGATCGGCATCATGGCCTTCGAAGCGAGTCAGTCACTGCATGACGAGGCCGTTCGGCACGCGGACCGTCTGAGTGCGCCGCTGCAGGCGCTAATTGCCCAGGGGCAGTCGATGCCGCCGGAACGTTATGATGAATGCCAGCAACGGGCCCGGGTGTGCCGCAGCCAGTTGGACGCGGTGTTTGCCGGAACCGACGTCTTGCTGACGCTTTCCGCGCCGGGTGAGGCGCCGGAAGGGCTCGGTGCCACGGGGAATCCGCTGTTCAGTCGTCTCTGGACGCTGCTCGGCGTGCCCTGCGTTCACGTGCCTTGCGCCCATGGGCCGCGTGGGCTGCCACTCGGCGTTCAGGTGATCGGCAAGACGGGCGGAGAGCGGCAACTGCTGGAAGCAGCCCAATGGATTTTCGGCACCTTGCGAATGCGTTGAACGAAGAAGTCGTTTTTTCTCCGCAAATGGCGTGAACGACTCTATACAACGGTCGGAAACTTGCGGACAATGTCGCTTTCCCCGCCACCCCCCAACCTTTTTCTTCGAGGAGTTCACAGCATGGCACTGTCTCGTCTCAAAACCCTGATGGCCGCGGTCGTCGCCACCTCCTGCCTGTCATTGGCACAGGCAGCGGAACCGCTCAAGGCCGGCTTCGTCTATATCGGCCCGACCGGCGATCACGGCTGGACCTATTCCCACGACCAGGGGCGCAAGATGCTCGAAGAGCAGTCGGGCGGCAAGGTCAAGACCAGCTTCGTCGAGAACGTGCCGGAAACCGCCGATGCCGAGCGCGTCTTCCGCGATCTGGCGCA
>CAYUYI010000488.1:0-2082 GCA_964448995.1 uncultured Propionivibrio sp.
TCGATCGGATACCAGTGCGGCTGCGGAAAGGCCAGGCCAACCGAATCGCCGACGGTCGGGCCAGGTACGCGACGGCCCTTCTGAACGCGAATTTCCGCATCGCCGATCATGACGCGGTAGTCCACTGTCTCTCCCAGATAGGCCTTGCGCGAAACCACGCCGCGCAGGCCGCCTTCGCCGACGAAGTCGATCTCGCTTGGCCGTGCGGCCAGCCAGGCTTGACCGGCCTGGACGAGCGCTGCGGGCGGCGCAATATTGGCCGGCCATGGGTAGTCGATGCTGTTTACGCGCATGCCGTTCGGCGTGAGATCAGTCTTGAGGAAGCAGGACAGTCCAATAAATTCGAAGACGAAGCGGTTGGCAGGAGAACCATAGACCTCGAGTGGTGTACCGACCTGCTGGACAACGCCCGAACGCATGACCAGAATGCGGTCCGAGAGCGCCATGGCTTCCGATTGATCGTGTGTCACGTAAAGGATCGAGAAGTCGAAGCGGCGCTGCAGGTCCTTGATCTCGAAACGCATTTCCTCGCGGAAGTGCGGGTCGAGGCTGGACAGCGGCTCGTCGAGCAGCATCACGTCGGGCCGGATGGCCAGCGCGCGGGCCAGTGCCACCCGTTGCTTGCCGCCACCGGAGAGGCCGTCCGGACTTTCGTGGGCGACCTTGTACAGGTTGGTGTGTTTGAGGGCTTCCTCGGTGCGGGCGTGGATCTCGTCCTTCGGCAGCTTGCGGATGTGTAACGGGAACGCCACATTCTCGTAAACCGACAAGTGCGGCCACACGGCGAAGGCCTGGAAGACCATGCCGAAGTTGCGCTGCTCGGGCGGCAAATAGTAGTTCTTGCGCTTCGAGGAAATGATGCGTTCGCCGACGCGGATTTCGCCGTCGTCGATGTCTTCAAAACCGGCGACCATGCGCAATGTCGTTGTCTTGCCGCAGCCCGACGGGCCGAGCATGGCGACGCATTCGCCCTGGTTGATCTGCAGGTTCATCCGGTCGACCGCGATGACGTCGCCGAAACGCTTGGTCAGGTTGTCTAGTTCGATGTAGGCCATGTTGTCGATTCCTATGCGCCTTTCTTGCTGGTGACGAGTCTCTTGATGAGAACCTCGCCGACCACGATGATGATGAGGGCGATGCCGGCAAGGGCGGCGGAATACACCGTCTCACCGTCTTCGTTGAGGGTGTAAATGGCCACCCCGATCGTCCGTGTCGTCGGGCCATACAGCAGCACCGAAACGGTCAGTTCGCGCAACGCCGGCAGGAAGATCAGGAAGAACGCGGCGACCATGCCGGGACGTACCAACGGGATGACCACATCCTTGAGCGCCTGCGCCATCGTTGCGCCAGAAGCCCGTGCCGCCTCGACGAGCGAGTCGTGCACCTGTTCCAGCGCGGCCGAGTTGGCTTTCAGCGAGAAGGCCATGTAGCGGGCGATGTAGGCGACCAGAATGATCCACACAGTGTTGTAGATGTTGATGCCGAACTTGCCGCTCCACGCGAGGATGACGCCCAGTGCGATTACCGATCCCGGCACGGAGAAGGGCAGCATGCCGAGGAACTCCAGAATGCCCTTGCCCTTGACCTTCATCTTGACGATCACGTACGAGACGATTACGCCGGCGAACATGGTGATCAGCGCAGAAGCCAACCCCAGCGAGATGCTGTTCCAGATCGAGTCGCGGGTGAGGTCCCACTCGAACAGAATGTGGTTGTAGTTGGCCCAGGTCAGGTTTTCCAGGTCGAACGGCAAACCGTACGTCTTGAGCCCGCCGACGAGGAAGATCGTCGCCGTCGGCAGCACGATGGTGAAGGCAATGTAGAGTATGCAGAAGATGAACAGTGGCATGCGTAGACCGCGCAGCTTGAGTTCCGACGGACGGAAGCTCTTGCCGGCGATGATCTGATACTTGCCCTTGGCGAGAACCTTGTTCTGCGTCCACATGATCAGCGCTGCAGTGATGACCAGTACGGTGGCCAGCACGGTAGCCGTGCGGATCGAGTCGAAGCTGCCCGCGCTCTGGTGGATCTTCTCGTAGATCAGCACCGGAATGTTGTAGATGCCGGTTTCGACGCCGAGCA
>CAYUYI010000489.1:0-2082 GCA_964448995.1 uncultured Propionivibrio sp.
ACGTGGGTCGAGTGGCTAATGGGGTGGCCGCTCGGGTGGACAGACTTAAAGCCATTGGGAATGGACAAGTTCCGCGAGTGGCAGCTGCAGCATTCTCCATGCTTTCTGGAAGGTAGGGAGGCAGCATGAAACGCGTTACCCGCCGACAAATCCGCTCATGGCTCGCGCCGATGCGCGCCTGCTTTGCAGAAATCAAGGCCGGAGAGGTCGATTCGATCAAAGGTTATGCCGTGACACGCCTAGACCACAACGACGAATACGCCCGCATTGATTATTGCATCGCCGGATTCCGCGCGCTGCTTGCCCGACTCTGCCCTGAAATCATGTCCGGCCAGCTTGAACGCATCGAGAAGAAGCTGGCCAACGGCGTACCGCTCACCATGCCGGAAATCGACGAAGCGCTGGCTTTACTGCGCCGCTGCGAAGATGCACTGATCCGACATTCCGTCGACGCCATCAAGAGCGCCGTACTGACAGAGCAATGCGTCATCGAAATGGACGCATTACGGGAGGCTGCATGAACACCACACACCTGCATCCGACCGATCTGGTCTCCCAACTGCGCATCCTGCAGGCGAACCACGACGCGCTGAAATACCACTACGACCGTCGAGCCAAACGCCTTGATGACGTCGAAGCCACGGCCCACCGCCTTGCGCTGGAGCTTGAGTGTCTGTTGCTGGATTGCCAAAACAACGTGGTGGTCAGTCGGTGGATGGACACGGCTTGCGAAGCACTTGACGCCTGGCGCGCGCTGGACGAACAACCGCACGTCAGTGCATTTGGGAAGGATTAAGCAATGAAACTGAGCGAACTGATCAGCACGTTGCAAACCTCGCTAGAAACTAGCGGAGACACCGAAGAAGTTGCCCTGTGCTTCGTGATCGCAACAAAACCGGCTCACCGGCTGGATGTGTTCGGTTCGGTGTCGGTGCTACACGACACGGCAGAATATCCGAACGGAATTGCATATCTGGTGGCAGATTGCAATCTACAGCCGTCAAAGCTGACGGTGGATCAGCCGCCGAACGCGGCGGTGAGGGGCGACGCGCCGCCTTATGGCGCGGCGTCCCTCTCGACCAAAGAGTTAGAAGGCGGAGGCTGAACATGGCGAAGAAGAGACCAACCGGACTTGTGGCTACGTGCCAATGCGGCGTGATTGTGGGCGCAATGGATTACGAACGCATGACAGCAAAGGATGCCGCCACTTCGGTAAAGACCGCACAAAAACTGCGAACTCTCTGCGGGAGAATTCAAGATTCATTTCTTGACGAGCAAGTAGTGTTCGAGAGACGACATGACTAGCCGTGGCTACCATTCTTCAAGCCATGCAAGGGCTAACAACGAAGGAGAATACAATGTCCGAAGCCCTTTTCACCATCCTGGCCGAGCGCCTCGAAAAACTGGCCGACGCCATCGCAGCCAACTCAATGCCGGCAGACGAGCGTTTGTGGAGCAAAGAAGCGATCGCTACCTACTTGGGCTGCTCACCAAGCCAGGTCGCCCAGCGCTACGCCTGCTTGCCGGACTTTCCTCGCCCGATCTGCCTGCCATCCTCTGGCCCTCGAACCGCGCACCCGCGCTGGAAGCCGGAAGAAGTCAAAGAGTGGGTCGATAAATACCAAGTCAAGGCAAAGACGCCCCGCCGTGCAGCTTAATCCAGCAACGGCGCCACGTTCGCCATGTCCGGCGCGTAGTAGGTGTTTTGCAGAATGCGCAAGTCACGATGCCCGCTGATCTTCGCCAAGGTCATCACGTCCACCTTGGCCGCCAGCCGGGTCAAAGCCTCCCGACGCGTGTCGTGAAAGTGCAAATCCTCGATCAACGCCCGCGCCTTGGCCTTACGGAACAGCGCATCGAGCGTATCCGAGCATATCTGGAACACCGATTCGCTATCGTCCCGCAGCGGCCTAACCTGCTCGATCAAGCGCATTGCCGCGCGAGACAACGGAACATCCCGCGCATGGCCGTTCTTGGTCATTGGCAAGTGCGCCAAGCGCCGATCCAGATCCACATTGCCCCAGGTTAGCCCGACAATCTCCCCTGCACGCATCGCCGTCTCGATAGCGAACAACATCACCG
>CAYUYI010000490.1:0-2070 GCA_964448995.1 uncultured Propionivibrio sp.
GACGATCAGCGCCGGGATCATCCACCAGGCGAGCCGCTGTCGCAGGCTGACCGGTGGCGCAGGCGAATCAGCGGTCACGGGACTGTTCCGAAATCAGGTACCCCAGGCCACGCAGTGTGGTGATCGCGACTCCGGAACCTTCGAGCTTCTTGCGCAGGCGGTGCACGTACAGTTCGATGGTTTCAGGCTGCGCTTCGTTGTCCATGTCGAAGATTTTCTCGAACAGGGCGTCGCGCGTGACCGGCTTGTCTTTGCGCGACAACAAGGCTTCGAGGAGCGCGAGTTCGCGTTTTGTCAGATTGAGCTGACGCTCGCCGATCGTTGCCAGCCGCGTTGTTGTGTCGAACTGCAATTGGCCGACTTGCACGACGGGAATCTGGTTATTGCTGCGTCGCAGCAGGGCGCGGATGCGTGCTTCGAGTTCCGACAGTTCGAAGGGTTTTGGCAGATAGTCGTCGGCGCCGAGGTCGAGACCCTTGACGCGGTCCTCCGGGGAGCCGCGCGCGGTCAGGAGCAGCACGGGCAGGCGGGCGGTCTTTTCAAGGTGGCGGATGCGCTGCAGCAACGCCAATCCGTCCATTCCGGGGAGGGAAAGATCGAGAATGGCGAGGTCGTAGGTCTGCGTCAGCAGCGCCGCCGCCGCGTGATCGCCGCGCTCGATGACGTCGACGGCGTAGCCTGATTGGCGCAGGGATTTGGCGACCCAGACGGCGAGTTCGGCATGATCTTCAACGAGCAGGAGGCGCATGATCGGGAATCCATCGACTAGAATGGCCGTCGGGAAGTTTCTCGGCGGTGATCGAATTTATGCAAATGCATCGTAGCTTCTTGCTCCAGGCGGCAGCGCTGTCGTTGTGGTTGTGCGCTTACGTGTTCGCTGCCGCCCCGGCGCGAGGCGAGCCGATGGTACTTTATGCGGCGACCGACCTGCAAGTCGTCAAGCCGCTGATCACCGATTTCGAATCGCTGCATCCGGACATCCACGTGGTCTACCACGACCTCAATTCCGGCGAGTTGTATGAGCGATTTATCAAGGAGTTTGGCGGTACCGATCAGGCGGACGTGCTTTGGAGTTCGGCCATGAATCTCCAGTTCAAGCTCGTCAATGACGGTTACGCGGCGCCGTACAAATCCTCCGAGACGGCGGCGCTTCCTGCGTGGGCCGTGTGGAAGGACGAAGCGTTCGGCGTGACGTTCGAACCGATCGTCTTCGCCTACAACAAGAAGCTCGTGCCCTCGGGTGAGATGCCGAAAACCCATGCGGAACTGGTGCGATTCCTGGACGAGCGTCCCGCGGCATCGCGTCATCGCCTGGCTTCCTACGACCCCCGCGGTTCCGGGCTGGGTTACCTGCTGCATACCCAAGATATGGAGGCCAATCCGGTGGCTTTCTGGAATCTGATCCGAGCTTTCGGACGCGGTGGCGTGGTGCTTGAACCATCGACGGCGGATATGCTGAATCACATCTCCAGCGGGAGAGCCGCGATTGGCTATAACGTACTCCTCTCCTACGCGATGAATCGGGCCGCCAAGGATCCGAATATCGGCGTCGTGCTGCCCAACGACTACACGCTGGTCCTGAGCCGGATCGCTTTTATCAACCGGCAGGCGCCGCATCCACGGGCCGCGCGGAGGTGGATGGACTATCTGCTGTCACAGCGCGGGCAATCGCTGCTCAATCGTATCGGCCTTTTCGGGGTGCGTGAGGACGTCCTGAACGGTGACCTGACGGTGACCGAACTACGCCGCGAAATGGGTAAGGCCTTCCGGCCCATTGTCATCAGCACCGGCCTGCTGACATACCTCGACAAAATGAAGCGTGAGCTGTTTCTGGATCGCTGGGACGCGGCGCTGGCGTCCCCCAGATAATCAAACCATGCCGCTGTTGCGGATCATCACATAGATGCAGGTGCCGGCGAGAATGCTAAGCAGGGCGTTCCGGCGCTTCCATTGCAGGATGGCGACCAGTGCAATCGCCAGCGCCTCCGGCCACGGCCAGCCGGCGTGCTCCGTGGCCGACCCGGCGGCCGAATGCACCGTCAGCAGCGTCATGATGGCGAGTGGCAGAAA
>CAYUYI010000491.1:0-2037 GCA_964448995.1 uncultured Propionivibrio sp.
GACGTGCTCTTTCGTATCGACCCTCGCCCTTTCCAGGCGAGACTGACCAAGAGTCAGGCTAGCCTGATCGAGCTTGAGCGCGAAATCGAATTGAAACAACGCTCGGTCAACTCGCAAAAGCTCGGCGCTGCCGCAGCCACCGCAAGCATCGAGCGTGCCCGTGCAGCTGCCGAACAGGCCGGCGACACACTTGGTCGCCTGGAGCCGCTGCTCGGAACCAAATACGTTTCCGCGGAACAAGTCGACCAGGCCAGGACAGCAAAGCGTAGTGCTGATGCACAGTTGAACACCGCCATGCTCGACGCGCAACGCGCCGCCGCCGGGGTCAGTGGCGTTGACGCGCTCGTCGCAAAACGCGACGTGCTCCAAGCAGAAATCGAACTCGCGCGCCTCAATCTCGAGTACGCCACCGTTCGCGCCCCGTTTGACGGGGTGGTGATCAACCTGAAGACTTCAGTCGGCCAATTTGCTTCGACGGGCCATCCGCTCTTCACTTTGGCGAATACCGGTCGCTGGTACGTTGTCGCCAACTTCCGGGAAACTGAACTTGAGCATATCAAGCCCGGACAAGCCACACAGGTCTATGTCCTTAGCGATTCTGCGAAACGCTTCAAAGGACGAGTGGAATCGGTGGGCTACGGTGTGTTCCCCGACGACGGAGGAGGGGAGACCGCCGGCCTTCCTCATGTCCCACGTTCGATCAACTGGGTCCGCGTCGCTCAACGTTTCCCAGTTCGGATTCTCGTCGAGAATCCTGATCCAGACATCTTCCGTATCGGCGCGTCGGCGGTAGCCCTCATGCTCCACGATTCGCAGAGCCAAGCCCAATGAAAGAACTCGGTCTGATCATGCAACCGACCGCGCAACGAGATTCGCTTGCCGGGCGGCTACGGTCACTGGTTCGCGATGAACTCGCGCCAACGCCCGGCCGCAAAGAGGCCGTCTGCCGCTTCGTCGTCACCATCGCGCTTGTCATGACCTGTTCACTAGCACTGCGGGTGCCGATGCTCGCGCTTTCGGTGCTCATGGTTTTCTTTACGGCGCAAGGAGATACGGTTCTGACCAAATTTGCCGGACTCGTCATTGTCATCGGCAGCACGGGCATCATTGCCCTGGCATTGTTGCTACTTAAGTTGACGATGGGTTACCCAGTGCTGCGCCTGTTGGGTTCATGCGCGATTGCATTTATCGGCGTGTATTTCATGCGGATCAGCAAGTTTGGAATCATCGGGTTCGGCGCGGCGATGGCCGCGGTTTATGTGCAAAGTCTCGTCGATCTGCACAACAATCCGGAGGCTCTGACGCGATTCGTGCTATGGGTCTGGGTGGCGATTACCTACCCCACCGTACTCACTGTGATCGTCAACATGCTCATGTTTCCGGCAAGGCCGGAGAAGCTCTTGATTGCCGAAATGTGCCGTCAGTTGGACGACGTGATGGAGCAACTCGATACTTGCCGCACTCATTCGGAACGATCGCCACTCTCTCCCGATGCCGTCGCTCGCGGCTTGCTGACGCAGCATCGCTTGCTGGCATCCGCGACGCAAAGCGACGAGACTTATCGGCACAATCGCGCACGGCATCTGACACGGATTGCCGCCATCGATCATCTTCGGGTCGCCGCAGTACGCCTGTCGCGCCTGACGGCGACAAGCCTGTCGTCCGCTCAACTCGCGCTGGTCATCGAATTGCGTGGCCTGTGCCGGAAACTGCAAACTTCAATTGCCGAAGGACTCCCATTCCATATTGCTGGCAAACCGCTGGCTGTCAATTGGGAAGGCGACGAAATTGATAAGGTGCTGTGCGAGATGGCGCACGCGATCGAAAACGCCGTCGACGCCGAACCGCCCTCCGCTTACGACCAACCGTTTTCGGGACGAGACGGTCTTTTCGCGCCCGATGCCTTCACAAATCCGGCGTACTGGAAATTCGCGCTGAGAACCGTGTTGACCACCATGGCGTGTTATGTTTTCTATACTGGCGTGCAATGGCCCGGCATTCACACCGTGATGCTGACCTGCATTATTGTCGCCATGC